>NZ_JBACFR010000213.1:0-2230 GCF_056262345.1 Homoserinimonas sp. | reverse complement strand
TGATTCGCGGCACACGAGGTTGCCGCGCTCGGCCAGGGAGAGGTAGGCGGCCACCGTTTCGAGGTCAACGAGCATGGCGGAGGCGAGCCGTTTGGAGTCGGGCAGGGCAATGCCGCCCTTGGAGAGCTCTCGCGCAGGCTGGCGTTCGAGCTCGATCAGTAGCTCGGTGACGGCGCCCGTCGCGGCGAACGCACGCTCGGCGGCGAGGCGGTCGATAAAGCGCTGGTCGACATCCGTCACCGGCTCCAGGGCGCCACCGGCTTCGATGCCCGCAAGGTCGTCGAGGCTCGGCAGACCAAAGACCGGCCACGACCGCAGCTGGTCGCACACGCCGTCGTAACAGCGGAACGTATCGCCCACGGGATGCACGAGCAGCAGTTCAGCGGCAGCCGTGAGGTGGTCGTGAACCTGCTCTACCGAGAGTGGGTGTGCCGAGATCGGGGCGAGCTGCGCGGCAACTTCGGCGGCGGTGAGCGGCTTGCCGTCGCGAGCGAGCATGGCGATGCAGGTGAGGGATGAGCGGTCGAGCCGGCTGAGCGCCTGCTGGATCGCCCCGTGGTCGAGCAGGGCGTCGGCGAGATCGAAGTAGTCGCGGATGCTCGCAGAAGCTGAGGGGGAGAGCCCGAGATCGCGGTTGGCGAGTGCGCTGAGAAGGTCGTCTCTGGAGGTGCCACGCAAGCGCGTGGCCAGCGTCAGTGTGTTCCCCATGGTTGCTCGCGTTCCGTCTCCGGCGCCGTTGCCAGAAACCATCGAAGTGAGTGGTGCTCTAGCGTGCGCGATTCTCGCGTGATCGTCGTACCCCCGTGATGGCGAGCAGTGCAACCGTGAGGAGCAGCGCTACCGGAAGGGCGAAGTACGGGATCATGATGACCGCGCCCCAGAGGCCGTTAAAACTGTTCGCAATTGCCCCCGTCGCATAGCCGATCATGGCAGCAGCGAAGCAGAGCAGCGCCACGATCACGAGCGTTGCGATCATGAACGCGAGGATTCTCTGGGCGCGATTTGCGGTCTCGGGTGTTGAATTGCTCACATCACAAGGATACGGGCTCAACAACCCCGTTAGGCTTACACGTTACGGCGCTCATTGCGGCACCGTGCATTTGCGTTCCCCACAATGAGAGGTAGTGCCATGCCAACCGGCAAGGTTAAGTTCTACGACGAGGACAAGGGCTTCGGCTTCATCAGCTCCGATGACGGCCAGGAGGTATTCCTTCACGCTTCTGCGCTGCCCGCCGGAACATCCGTTCGTGCGGGCACCAAACTCGAGTTCGGCATCGCCGACGGCAAGCGGGGCGCCCAGGCGCTCTCGGTTCGCGTGCTCGAGGCTCCGCCGAGCCTGGCGAAGATGAGCCGCAAGCCGGCCGACGACATGGCGATCATCGTTGAGGATCTTGTCAAGCTGCTCGACGGCATTGGCACGAACCTCAAGCGCGGGCGCTACCCCGAGGCAAGCCACTCCCGCAAGATCGCAGCCATGCTGCGAAAGGTCGCGGACGAGCTGGATGCCTGAGGCCCCGAGCATGACTGACGATTCGAGCGAGCCCCAGACCGATTCGGTGGCGCCCGCGCGCCGAATCGCAAGCCCTGCCGATTTTGAGATCGCTCGCGCGGCGCTGCTTGAGATCACGACCCCCGACACGATCGGTGCCCCCACGGGTTCGATCGACGAGGGTCAGGGCACCGTCACGGTGTATTTCGACTCGAACAAGCTCGGCTACCCCGGCTGGCGCTGGACCGTGAGCATCGCGCATGTTGAGGGCCCAGCCCCCACCGTGCTCGAGACCGAGCTCACGCCCGGCGACGACGCGCTGCTCTCGCCCGATTGGATTCCGTGGGCCGACCGCCTCGCCGACTATCAGGCTGCTCAGGCGGCCGAGAAGGCTGCAGCGGCTGAGCTTGGCGACGAAGCTGGCGATGTGGATGACGACATCGACGACTCGGATGACTACTACGACGACGACCCCGACGACGACGATGCGGCTCTCCTTCACGGCGGCGACCTCGACGGTGTCGACATCGACGAGGCGCAGATCGTGCTCGAAGAGGGCGCTGCGGATGATGACGACGACGATGACGACCCAGATGATGACTCGGATGATGACGACTCGGATGATGATGACGACGACTCGGACGACGACTCGGACGAAGACGACGACGAAGATTCCGACGACTCAGACGACGACTCAGACGACGACTCAGACGACGACGATCGCTAACCTCCCCGCTTAAC
>NZ_JBACFR010000212.1:0-9986 GCF_056262345.1 Homoserinimonas sp. | reverse complement strand
CGGGGGCCAGGTGTCGGTACGGATGAGCATCCTGGCCATGCTCGCGGCGCAACCCAACTACGGCTATCTATTGCGCGCCGAGTTTGATCGACGCACCGGATCGGGCACCCCGCTGAACGTGGGACAGGTCTACAAGGCGCTCGAGTTGCTGGAACGCGACGGGTACGCGACGCGAAGCGCGCACACGGATGACGATGGTCACGTGTTCTATGAGGCCACCGCCGAAGGCCGGGCAGCGGTGAGCCGCTGGCTCGCCACCCCCGAAACCGGCAGCGGTGGCGGCCGCAGCGACCTCGCCACCAAGGTGGCGATCGCGTGCAGCGTTCCGGGTATCGCTATCGAACAGATTCTTGACTCTCAGCGGGCCTCTGCTCGTGCGCGACGGTCGCAACTCGATTCGGAGTCCATACCCACCAGCGGAGGGATTGGGCCCCAGCTCGTGGCCGACGCCACGAAGTTTGACCTCGACGCGGAGTTGCGCTGGCTCGATCAGGTGGAGGCGCGGGTGAGGGCGGCCCGGGAATCTGGCGAGCCCCTGCACGTGCCGTTCGATCTGGACCCACCACGGCGCGGTCGGCCGGCCAAGGTTTAGAGGCCAACAGTCGCGTACCTCGCGGGCATCGCGGGTATCGCACGCATCACTCACGGGCATCGCTGCGCTGTGGTTCAGTCGATGGCGAGGGCGTACATTGCCACGGCCGCGGCGGCAGCGACGTTGAGACTGTCGATGCCGTGATGCATGGGAATCTGCACCGTCGTGTCGGCGGCGGCGATCGCGCCAGCGGTGAGCCCCTCCCCCTCGGTGCCCAGGACGAGCGCGACCCGCTCTGGCGCGGCCGCAGCGAACTCGCGCAGACTCAGCGCGTCTGGGGTGAGGGCAAGCGCGGCGATGTGGAATCCGGATGCCGTGAGCAGGGAGCGAGCGCGCTCCCAGCCGGGCGCCTCGCCGAGGCTCGCACCGCCGGGCTCGAGGCCAGCGCCGGGCAGACGTGTCCACGGAACCTGGAGCACGGTTCCCATGCTCACGCGAATGGCCCGGCGATAGAGGGGGTCAGAGCAGCGCTCGGTGACGAGCACAGCATCGGCGCCGATGCCCGCTACGGAGCGGAAGATAGCCCCGACATTGGTGGGGTCTACGACGTTTTCGATGATGACGATGCGCCGAGCATCCGCGATCAGATCGGTGACCGACGGAAGCGGCGGACGCTCCATCGCCGCGATGAGCCCGCGGTGGAGGGCATAGCCCGTGAGCTCGGCAAGCAGCTCGCCCGGGCCAGAGAAGACGGGAACATCGGGGCCGACGAGGGCGACGGCCTCGTCGACGCTGCCGCCGAGGGCGAGAACCGATCGCACGGAGTGGCCGGCAGCGAGTGCGCGCTCGAGCACGAGGGCGGACTCGGCGATGTAGAGCCCGAGTTCACCGCTCGGGTCACCGTTGTGGCCCGCCTTCTTGAGAGCGACATCGGTGCGATGGGCAAAGTCGGAGAGCCGCGGGTCTCGCAGCGAATCGATAGCGATCACGGGCATGCGCCCATTGTCTCAGGCCGATGTCGGTTGCCCGGCTAGTCGAAGCGGGGAGGGCGCCTCTCCAGCAGGGCACGGCGGGCCTCGACCGAATGGGGATGTGATGCGGCGCGCACCGTCATCTGCTGCTCCTCCTCGTAGGCCTGCTTAAGGGGCATGAACTCGGTGCGATTGAGTGCTTCTTTTGCCGAGCGGAGCGCGGTGGTGCTGTGCGGGATGATCTGACCGGCGATCTGGAGGGCGGCATCCATGAGTTGGTCGGCAGGGACGACCGCGCTGACCCCTCCGTAGCGCTGCAGTTCGTGGGCGCCGACCGGGAGCCCCGTGAAGTACATACGCCGCATGACCTGCTCCGGCACAAGCCGGGCAAGGTGGCGGGCGCCGCCCAACACCCCCACCTGCACCTCGGGGGTTCCGAAGCGCGCGTCGTCGCTCGCGACCACGATGTCGCAGCAGGCGGCGATTGCGATGCCCGTGCCGAGCGCGGCACCGCGGACCGCTGCGATGACGGGAATGGGGCATTCGTAAATGGCGGCGAACGTCTCGCGCACGAGACGCATGCGAGACGCGGCATTGGACTCGGTCATCGTGCCAAATTCGGCGAGGTCGTTGCCAGCACAGAAGTGCGGCCCGCTGGCCCGGAGTATGCACACCTTGGCTTCGGGATGCTGCTCCCCCATCGTCGAGAACGTCTCGCGCAGGGCGGCATACATGCCGGAATCGATGGCGTTGACCGGCGGGCGATTCATCGTGACGATGACAACGGCACCCTCGCGATGAACTCCCACAGGCTCCGGTGATGTGGTCTCAGTCACTGCGCCACCATCCCTCTTCTGACCTAATCTGTGTAATCTATAACACTATGTCGATGATGCCATCTCTTGAGCCAGTACAGCCCCGCCATTTTCGCGACGTGCTGGGCCACTTTCCGACCGGCGTGTGCGTCGTCACCGCCATAGGAACCGATGGGGCTCCCGTCGGAATGGCCGTCGGATCATTCACCTCGGTGTCGCTCGACCCGCCCCTCGTGGCATTTCTGCCGGATAAATCCTCGACGACCTTTCCCAAGATTCGGGAGGCGGCCTCCTTTTGCGTCAACGTGCTCTCGGCGCAACAGGAGCCCGTTTGTCGAACCTTCGCCTCTCGCGGAGCCGACAAGTTCGCCCAAACACCCTGGCACGCGGCCCCCTCTGGTGCGCCCATCCTCGACGGTGTCGTTGCATGGATCGACTGCGTTCCCGAAACCATTCATGAGGCCGGCGACCACTACATCTTCATTGGCAGAGTGACCTCGCTCGAGGCCGAGAACCCCACGCTGCCCCTGCTGTTCTTTCAGGGCGGCTATGGCGCGTTCGCGCTTAAGTCGCTCGTGATGGGGGCGCAGACCGGCCTCAGCGAACAGATCGTGCTGGCCGACAAGGCCCGAGCTGAGATGGAGCGCCTCGCCGTAGCGACCGGAATCGATGTGCAGGCGTTCGCACCGCACGAGGACCACTTTGTGCTCGTGGCCGCAGCAACACCATCGGGGCTGCCGACGCCCTCCCGAATCGGAATTCGCATGCCCATCGTGCCCCCGGCCGGACGTCTCTTCGTCGCGTGGGCAGGTCACGACGAGATCGACGCCTGGTACGACAGGAGCCCCGTCGAACTCAGCGACGACGAGAGGGCCGACCTCAACCGCGAACTCGAATCGGCCAGAACCCACGGCTGGATCCCCGCGATCTACTCCGACCGACTCGACGATGTGTGGGAGACCATCGGCAAGATCGCCGAGGTTGGGCAGACCCCCGTGCTGACCCGCCACCTCTCGGAGGCAGTGACGCAGCTCGAACGACACAGCGACCCCGCCGACGTCACCGAGGCAACCGCCGGAACAGTGCAGGCGCTGCTCGCCCCCATCTTCGACTCGGCAGGACGCGTGGTGTTGATGCTCACCCTTGTGGGCATTCCGCGCGGTTCTGACCTCGACAACATCATGTCACTCAAGGATCAGCTACTTGCCGCGACGCAGAAGGTGACCGCCTCGCTCGGCCGATAACCATCCCCTGCGCAGGCGCCCCCTTGGGTGCCTGCGCCGACGGGCGGAACTACGAGTGCTGAGCGATCCAGCCCGACTGGAGTGCCGCCGTAATCACCGGATCTTCAAAGTAGTAGACGTGCCCAGCACCGTCGATCGTGACCAGGCGCGAACCCGGAATCGACCGATGCAGGTGCCGTGCGTTATCGGGAGTCGTCATGATGTCTTGCGCGCCCGCAGTAATGAGTGTCGGTGCCGTGATCGACTCCAAATCGCGCTGCGACATGTTGTGGCCCCAGATCGCACCGACGTGGCCCAAATAGTTGTGCTTAGAGAACGAGCCAGCGTGATTCACCACGTCCGTGGGAAGCGGAGCCTGAAGGCCATCCGACCCTGCCGCCCACAGTCGCAGAAAACCGCGGATGTATTCGGGGGCGTCGTCGAGCCCCGACTCGAGGAGCTGAAGGCGAAATTTGCCCGTCTGCACCGTTCTCTCGTCGAGCTTGGCCGCCGTGGCATGAAGGGTAAGGGTCAGCACAAGGTCGGGCCGCATGGCAGCCAGCCTCATGGCGATGAAACCGCCCATCGAGACGCCGCACACGTGAACCGCGCCCTCGCCCAACGCCTCGATGAGCGCCGCAGCATCCCGTGCGAGATCTTCCACCGAGAGGGAATCACCAACGTCGGAAGCCGCACCCGTGCCGCGATTGTCGTAGGTGACGCACGAGACCCGAGGGGCAAGCTCGTCAACGAGGGCGTTCCACGCCCCCTTGCCGGTGCCACCGCCCATGATCAACAGGAGCGTGGGGCCCGAACCTTTGCGCACAATCTCCGTCGTGAACGACGGTGTCTCAATGATCTCGGATGCGGCATCCATGGCGTCTAGGGAAGGTCGCGGATGGTGCCGCCGTCAACGGGAACCGCAACTCCGGTCGTCCAGCTTGAGGCCTCCGAACAGAGGAACACGACCATCTTGGCCACCTCTGCCGGGTCGCCCGTGCGCCCCATCGCAATCGGCTGAAGCTCAAGCATGCGCTTTTCGACATCCGCCGCGGAGACACCCATGTGCTTGGCTGCGGCCTCGTAGCCCGAAACGACGCTCTCGCTGAGGGTCAGCCCCGGCAGCACACTGTTCGAGGTGATGCCGTACTTGGCGAATGACCGCGACATGGCGCGAGTCGCGTGCATGAGTGCAGCCTTAGCTGCGCCGTAGGACGCGAAGCGGGGGTCGGGGTCTCGCCCGGCCGTCGAGGCGATCGTGACGATGCGCCCCCATCCGCGCTCACGCATTGACGGGATGCACGTCATGGACAGGCGGATCGCGCTCAAAGTATTGACCTGGTAGGCGTTGGCCCACGATTCGTCGGAGAAATCGCGCAGGTGCTCGCCGGTAGAAACCCCGGCCGCGTTGACAACGCCGTCGATGCGACCGAATTCCGCGAGGGCCGCGTCGCGAATGAGCTCGCTCGAGGCAACATCGGAGACGTCGGCGACAACCGTGAGCACCTCGCCGCCCCGGGCGCGGAGGCTCTCCGCCAGCGCCTCAAGCTTGTCTGCACCGCGGGCAACGAGCACAACCTTTGCGCCCTCGTCGACGAGGATTTCGGCGGTGGCGCGGCCGATTCCGGCGCTCGCGCCGGTCACGATAACAACCCGCGAAGTGAGTCCGAGATCCATAGGTCATTTCTCCAATGTGAGTTCGACGGTGTCGGAGGTGACACCGGCCAGCTTGAGTTCGTTCTTTTGCACCTTCATGGTGGGCGTGCGCGGCATGTCGTCGACAACCCGCACGAAGCGGGGAACGGCATAGCGGGGAAGATTGCCCGCGATATCGCGCACGATCTGGCGCGGGTCATGCTGGTTCGACTCCAGCAAGAGCGCCGCCATCACCTCTTCATGGCCGTCGACGGAGACACCGAAGACGGCAGCCTCGACCACCCGGGGGTCGGCGACAAGCACACTCTCGACCTCCCACGCCGAAATGTTCTCCCCGCGACGACGCAACGAATCCTTGGCGCGTTCCGCAAAGAAGAGGTCGCCGTCGGCCGTGAGATAGCCCCGATCGCCCGTGTGGAACCACAGGTCCTGGGTCGCCGCAACAGTCGCTCGGTCGTTGCCGTAATAGCCGCGCGTGAAAACGTCGTCGAGCTTGGACCGCACCTGGATGTCGCCCGCGATGCCGACACCGGCGACCGCACCGGAATCATCCACGACCCTCACGTCAAAGAACTTGCTCGCGCGGCCCGCTGAGCCGATCGCGCATCCGCTGTTCCTGAGATTGACCGTTGCCATGGGAGCCTCGGTGAGGCCGTACACCTCGACGAGGTCGACCCCAAAACGCTGAAGCAGTTCGGTTCGGTCTTTTTGCGATGCGCCTGCCCCCCATCCGATGCGCACGGAGTGAGCGCGATCAAGCTGGGGATCTGGGGCTGCACCCGACAGGATCATGGTGAGCACGGAACCCAGATAGTTGAACGCCGTGATCTTGCGCTCGCGACACAGGCGCCAGAACCCGCTGCTCGAAAACTTTTGTTCGAGGTCTATGGCGGCGCCGGCCGCGATCGCTGCGAGCACCCCCGTGTACCGCGCGTTCTGGTGGTAGAGCGGGAAGAAGTTGAGCAAGCGGTCGCCTGGGCCATAGCCGCAAACCTCGGCCACATACTGAGCCAGCAGGATGCATCCCCGCTGATTGTGAACGACACCCTTAGACGGCCCCGTGGTTCCGGAGGTGTAAAGAATGACCTCTCCGCCGCTCATGGCCTCGAGGTCGAGGTCGGCGGCATCGCGATAGAGGGAATCGAGAGCGCGCGCCGATGTGGTGCTTGCCCCGTTCACAATCACGGTGATCTCGCGAGACGCCTCCTCGACAACCCGCTGAAGCTCATCCGCATATTTCTCGTCGCACACAATGAACTGCACCTGGCTGTCTTCGATCAGGTGGAGCAGAAGCGACCCTCGATAGTTGCAGTTGAACGGCGTCTCGACGCAGCCCAGCATCGATGCCGCGAACCAGACATCAATCGCGCGATGGGACGTATCCATGAGAATGCCGACCCTCGAGCCTGCACCGATGCCCAAGCCGGCCAGCCCTGCCGCAAGCTCGCGCGAGTCGGTGAGGAGCGAGTGGTACGTGCGCCCGACTCCGTCGACCCGCAGCATCTCCTCGTCGCGATAGTGGACCGCCTGCGCGGCCAGGAACGTTGCCATCACCGTCACGGGGATTTGCCTCCTGAGTAGCTTCTTCTATGGAGCGGTTGGTGCGTGGTGGCTATTTGGAGCGAGACGAGAACGAATTGAGCCTCGTGCGCACCTCGTCGGTGAGCATGGTCTCGTAGGCGTCTTCCATAGAGGAGAGCGGCCGCGTCTCGTTGAGAATCTTCTTGTAGAGGCGGATCGCGTTGGGCGATGCTTTGCCGAGTTCACCCAGGACCTCCTGCACCCCGTTCTCGAGCTCTCCAGCCGGCACGATCTTGGTGATCAGACCTGCGGAGAACGCCTCCTGCGCGGAGAAGGTCGTGCCAGAGAAGAGCCAGTAACGGAGCCAGGCCGAGGGAACACGGTCGCGCAACAGACGCGGCATATGACCGTCGACGACTCCCACGCGCGACTCCGGCATGGCGAATCGAGAACCCTCCGTGGCGATCACGATGTCGCTGACGAGGGCGAGCGTGAGCCCTCCGCCGAGGCATAGCCCGTCGACCGCAGCGATCGTGGGCTTGGGCAAGCTGCGGATGGCCTCGAACGGCACCGACTCGTCGTAACCGAACACGTCGAGGCTGCCCTCGTCGTTGAGAGCAGAGAGCATCTCCTTGAGGTCGCCACCGACGGCGAAGGCACCCGGCGTTCCCTCGAGCACGACCGCCGAGATTGACGCATCAAGGTACGCCTTGCGGTAAAGATCGCGGATGCCCGCATACATCTTTTTGGTCAGCGCGTTCTTGGCCTCCGGGCGGTCGATCGTGACTCGCATCACGCCGTCGGTGACTGTGCTCTTGATCTTGTCGTCGGTCATGTGAACCTCGTCGTTTCGTTGTCTATGGAGTGCAGATGCGGGAGTAGGCCGAACGTCAGGAGACGCTCTTGACCCGGGGAGCAACCTCGGTGTGGAGCAGCTCGAGACTGTGATTCCAGGGGGCGGGGTCGTCGATGAAGTCGTGACCGAAGATGAGCGTCGTGCCCCAACCGCCACTGGCATCCATAAGCACGTTGAGCTTCTCGGCAACGGTCTCGGGGCTGCCGACGACCATGTGTGCCCGGATGACATCGCGGAAGTCGGTCTGCAAGGTCCAGAGCGGCTCGACCCCGATGCGCGATGCGCGGCGCAGCTCGTTGGGAATGAGGTGCTCACGCCAGGCATAGCCGATGGGCCCCTCCATGACGAGGCGCCCCGCCTCGGCATCCGTGTCGGCGACGAAAATTTCGCGGCCGACGTGGTGGATGTCGCGGCTCAGCGTCGACTCGTCGATGCCGCCATCGCGGGCACCCTGGAGGTAGGTCTCCCAGTGGTTCGCTACGAGCTCAGGGCTGCCTCCGAACGAGAGCGGAATGAAGCCCTGATTGCCGGCGTAGGCGATCGAGGTCGAGTCGGGGCTAGCGCCCGCCATCGCGATCGTCATGGAGCCGCCGTAGGGGCGCAGATCACGCAGGTGGTGCCCGCCGTGATCGGCTGCGGGGAGCTGGCTGCTCCAATACTTGCCCTCGAAATCAATGGGGCCGCCGGCCCAGATCTTGCGCATGAGCTCGAGCGACTCGATCGACATCTCAAGGTTGTCGGCCTGCGATGTGAAGCCGTGGAACTTGGCGTCAACGGGGTTCACCCCCGTCGCGACACCGAGGATGTAGCGACCCTCGGTGATGTGACTCATCCACGACGTCTGCGACGCGAGGTGGGCGGGATGCTGGTATGGCAGCAGGTGCGCGCCCGGTGCGAGAATGATCTGCTCTGTTTCGCGGGCCGCTGCCGCGAGCACGAGCTCAGGGTTCGGAATTGCTTCCCACCCGAGCGTGAAGTGCTGACCGACCCAGAACTCTTCGAGTCCTGCTTGATCGGCGGCGATCGCTTGATCGACTGCCCAGTCGAAGACCTGGCGTGGAGAACGCTCTGGACGAGTGAACGGGGTTTGGAAGAGTCCGAACTTCACCGTAGTTCCCTTCTGGTGGCAACGCTGCCTGCGGGGCGGACTCAGTCTGGCGAGCCCGTCGAGGCGATACTTTACATACATTGTCAAGATTGCACAAGTAGTCCCGATTTACTTGCGGTTCTATGTAATCTTTATAGAATAAAGCCGAATGCACAGATCCCCCGCCCTCAGAGGCAGGGCGAAGGAGGACATAGGTGTCACCCGAACGGACAATCGACGAGCTTCGGCAGTCAGTGCGGGAGTGGTGTGCAACCAACATCCCCGCCAACTGGCGACAGACCGAGGCCGACGCGACCCGCGACGAGTTTGTCGCCTTTCAGCAGGAATGGCTTCGCAGCCTCGACGAGGCAGGATGGTCGATGCCGCACTGGCCAGCCCAGTGGGGCGGCGGCTACTCGCTCGCGGAACAGAGTGTGATCTACGAAGAACTCGCCCGCGCCGAGGCCCCGCGCCTCGTGCTGCACTTCATCTCCCTGCACCACGCGGCATCAACACTTCTCCACGCGGGAACGGAAGAACAGCGCCAGCGACACCTTCCCGCCATCCGCGCCGGCGAGGTCTGGTGCCAAGGATTCTCTGAACCGGGTGCCGGATCCGATCTCGCCTCGCTCGCCACCAAGGCCGAGCGCCAGGGCGACTTCTACGTGGTCAACGGCCAGAAGACCTGGGCAAGCCTCGCTATGTATGCCGACTGGTGCCTGCTTCTCGTGCGCACCGACCCCACGGCACCCAAGCGCAAAGGCATCTCATATCTGCTGATGGATATGAAGTCGCCCGGCGTTGATGTGCGACCCATTAAGAAGGCAACGGGTGAGGAACACTTCTGCGAGATCTTCCTCACCGACGTGCGGATTCCCGTCGAAAACCTGATCGGCCCAGAAAACGATGGATGGCGCGTCGCGCAATCCACCCTCAACTCCGAGCGCGGAGCCACCATGGTCGAGCTCAGCGAACGCCTCAAGGTCGGCTTCGGCTGGCTCTGGGACGAGGTCAACGACCCCGACCGCTCGCCGTCGCTCCCCAGCGCGACCGACTCGCTCGTTCAGGACCAGCTCGCCGGGTACGCCACGGAACTTGAGGCCCTGCGCCTGCTCGTCTCCCGCGGCCTCTCCGACAACATCTCGATGGAGAATGTCGGGGTTCTCGCCTCTGTGACCAAGCTCGTCTACAGCGAGCTACTTCAAGACATGACGGGCTTCGGCGCCTCGATCTCGGGAATCGAAGGTCAGCTCAAGACCCCCCGCGTCGCGAGCGGCGGATGGGAATCGGGCGAATGGCTGCTCGACCACATCTCGTCGTGGGAG
>NZ_JBACFR010000211.1:0-2027 GCF_056262345.1 Homoserinimonas sp. | reverse complement strand
CAGCTCGGCGGGCCGATGGAGGCAATCCATCGGCCCGCTGAGGCACAGGCGGGGGTACTGTGGAAGGGACGCTCTCCCGCGTTCCGGCGGGAATAAGGGCGCCGATAAGACACGGAGCATGCACCCCATGACGGTTCAGGCACCCGCCGCACCCCAGCGATATTCATTCGTAGTCGCATCAAATCGACTACCGGTCGACCGCGTAATTGACCCCGACGGCACCGCGCGATGGGCTAACTCGCCCGGTGGTCTCGTCACAGCTCTTGAGCCCGTTATGCGCGCCAACAACGGCGCCTGGGTGGGCTGGGCTGGCCAGCCAGATCTGCAGCTCGATCCCTTCGAGAGCGACGGCATCAGCATTGTGCCCGTTCCGCTGACCGCCGACGACATCCGCATGTATTACGAGGGCTTCTCCAACGACACCCTGTGGCCGCTCTACCACGACGTAATCTCGCACCCGCAGTACCACCGCGAATGGTGGGATAGCTATGTGCAGGTCAACCGGCGGTTTGCGGATGCCGTAGCCGAGGTCAGCGAGCAGGGCGCGGTGGTGTGGGTGCAGGACTACCAGTTGCAGCTTGTTCCCCGCATGCTGCGGGAGGACCGCCCCGACCTCACGATCGGCTTCTTCAACCACATCCCCTTTCCTCCCTACGGCATCTACTCGCAGTTACCGTGGCGCACGCAGATCATCGAGGGGCTGCTCGGTGCCGATGTGATCGGCTTCCAGCGACTGGCCGACGCCAACAACTTCACGCGAGCGGTGCGGCGACTCAAGGGCTTCCCCACGAAGGGGGCCACCATCGAGGTGCCTCTGATCGACGAGTCGGTGGGGGTGCGCGCCCACGGGCCGATTCCCGAGGGCAAACCGTTCCGAACCGTCATCGCCCGGCACTTTCCCATCTCGATCGACGCGGACAGCTTCGAGGAGATGGCACGCAGGCCGGAGATTATCGAACGGGCCCGCCAGATCCGCGAGGAGCTGGGCAACCCGGAGCGCATCATCCTGGGTGTCGACCGGCTTGACTACACCAAGGGCATCGCGCACCGACTCAAGGCGTTCGGTGAGCTATTGCGCGACGGCTCTATGACAGCGGGAGAAGTCACGCTCGTGCAGGTGGCGAGCCCCAGCCGTGAACGGGTCGAGGCCTACCGCCAACTGAGGGATGAGATCGAGCTCATGGTGGGGCGGATCAACGGCGACTACGGCACGATCGGCCACGCCCCCGTGAGCTATCACCACACGAGTTATCCGCGCGACGAGATGGTGGCCCTGTACCTCGCAGCCGATGTGATGCTCGTTACGGCCCTTCGCGATGGCATGAACCTGGTTGCCAAAGAGTATGTGGCCACCCGCACCGACGATGACGGCGTTCTCATCCTCAGCGAGTTTGCCGGGGCATCCGACGAGCTCAAGCGGGCGCTTCTCGTGAACCCGCACGACATCGACGGGCTCAAGCACGCCATCCTGAGGTCGCTGCACATGCCGAGGGCTGAGCGCCGCACCCGGATGCGATCGCTGCGCCGCAGAGTCTTCGAGCACGATGTTGCCGCGTGGTCGTCGGCGTTCCTCGCGGTTCTCACGGGCAATGGGCACGCGGAGAGCCTGCAGGCAGATGTTCTCCACGACGAGCTTGACGAAGACGCTCAGCCCGAAACCGGGCCGATGGCGATCGACGCGTGAGGTCGCGCCGTGGCTGATGATCAGGCGAACTTCCGGTCGCTCGAGGATGCCATTGCGGCTCTTGCGGAGACCCCACGATTGCTGGTGGCCCTCGACTTCGACGGCACCCTCGCACCGCTTGTCGACCGGCCAGAGGAGGCGCGGGCGCTGCCAGCGGCGAGGGAGGCGATGCTCGCCCTGACCCGCGCGCCAGACACACGGGTGGCCCTCATCTCCGGCCGGGCCATGCAGAGTTTGATGCACGTGGCCGAGCCGCCAGAGTCTGTCTGGCTTAGCGGTTCACACGGGGTCGAGGTGCGGCTCGATGCCGCACCCGGCGTATCCCTCAGCGAGGCGGAGCAGG
>NZ_JBACFR010000210.1:0-1865 GCF_056262345.1 Homoserinimonas sp. | reverse complement strand
TTCTTAGCGAGGTGAAGGCCGCCGCCGTGACATCGCGCCCTGAGCAGACCCTCGCCGTGCTCGACGCAATCGCCACGGCACGCCGCCGCATCGAAGGCAACGTCTCTCCGGCTCTCGCACTCGAGGCCATGCTGGTGGCCGTGACCCGAAAGGACTCAGTGTGAGTCGACTTCGCCGCTCGGCGGTCGCCCTCGTTGCGATCATCCCCCTCCTGCTCTCGGGCTGTTTTCTCATGGGGGGAGAGACGCGCACCACGTCGACGCCGACGGGAGAAAAGGTCGACGGAGATCTTCAGCCGTTCTACGACCAGGTCTTGGAGTGGGAGACATGCGGCGACGACTTCCAGTGCGCCACCGCGACGGCCCCGCTCGACTGGGACGACCCGGAGCGCGAATCGATAGAGCTCGCGCTCATCCGCCTCACGACGAGCGGCACCCCCATGGGGTCTCTGCTCGTGAACCCGGGCGGCCCCGGTGGCTCGGGCGTTGACTTCGTGCGGGAGAGCTGGGACTACGCCACAACTGCTCAACTGCGAGACAACTACGACCTCGTGGGCTTCGACCCTCGCGGCGTTGGCGCATCATCCGCCGTCTCCTGCTACGACGACCCCGACACCTTTACCGACTATCTCTACGACATCACTCCGGGCACTCCCGGCTCCGCCGAATGGCTGGATGCTATGGATGCCACAATGGCCGAGTTCGGTGCCGACTGCCTTGAGTTCACGGGCGAACTGCTCGGGTTCGTCGACACCGTGAGTGCCGCGCGCGATCTTGACCTGCTGCGCGCGATTCTCGGCGACGACAAGCTCAACTACCTCGGTTCGTCGTATGGAACATTCCTCGGCGCGACGTATGCCGATCTGTATCCGCAGAACACCGGACGACTCGTGCTTGATGGCGCGATCGACCCCGCGAGCACCGACTTCGAGGTCACGGCGATGCAGGCTCAGGGTTTTGAAAGCGCAATGCGGGCCTATCTTGCTGATTGCCTCACGGGGGCAGATTGCCCCTTCACCGGCACGGTGGAATCGGGCATGAAGGAGATGGGCGCCATCTTCGCTCGCCTGGAAGCTAGCCCGCTGCGGGCAGAAGACGGGCGCCTTCTTGGGTCCCAAACGATGTTCACCGCCGTGATTCTGCCGCTCTATAGCGCCGACACGTGGCAGTACCTCACGTCGCTCATCACGGATGTCAAACAGGGCAGCGCCGAGATCGCCTTCTCCCTCGCCGACCTCTACAACGGCCGGGAGCCCGACGGCACGTTCGCCGACAACTCGTCCGAGGCCTTCACCGCCATCAACTGCCTCGACTACCCATCAACGAGCACGCGGGAGACCCTCCCCGCCGAGGCGGCGGAACTCGCCGCTCTCGCCCCGGTGTTCGGCCCGCAGATGTCGTGGGGTGGCACGTCGTGCGACGCGTGGCCCTTCGAGGCGACGCGCGTTCGTGGCCCCATTGCTGCCGACGGTTCTGCCCCGATTCTCGTTGTGGGCACGACGAACGACCCTGCCACGCCGTATGCGTGGTCGGTCCCGCTGGCCGATCAACTGCAGAACGGGCACCTCGTCTCGTATGACGGGGAGGGGCATACCGCCTATAACAAGTCCAACCAGTGCATCGACGACACGGTTGACGCGTTCCTCATCGACGGGACTGTGCCGGCCACTGACCCGCTGTGTTGATGCCGGTGGAGCGCTGACTCGCTAATCGTTGCGCATCCGCGGTGTTTGCTGCATTTTTGCAGAGGTGCAACAATGGCGGTGTGACCACGGAAGAACTCGGACTGCGCGAGCGCAAGCGCATCGCCACCCGGCACGCCATCCAGAGGGCCGCCGTTGAGCTGGTCGTGGAGCACGGACTTGC
>NZ_JBACFR010000209.1:0-67879 GCF_056262345.1 Homoserinimonas sp. | reverse complement strand
GAAGTCCACTCCGAGCCGCGCTCGGAGAGGCAACCAAGAAAAGCTTTCCGGTCTGCGGGCCGCGGTTCGATCTGGCACCTGGCGACACTTACCGTCGCAGGCTAGACGCACCGCTCGTGCAGCACCGAACAGATGTGACAGAAGACGAGCAAGACAGGGCCCATCCGGTCGCAGCAGCACCCGTGAGTTCGCCGCAGAGTCGGCAGGAGCCGCAGGCGCTGCGCACTGATCCGCCCCGCTTGTTACGTAAGGATTAGCGCCAATTCGTGAAGCGCGAGTTGACGCGAGAGATTTCCGAAGGGTAGCGCGGCTGCCTGGTTCGGCTAGGAGTGCACCAGCGATGGTGGATACAAACGAAAACAATGACGGCACACAGAAGGATGGGGTTCGCAAGCGAGTTCGACTGTTCGGTTCGCGCCGCAAGGCTGCCGAGAAGACAGTGACCGCCCCGAGCACGACTCCTGCGATCGTTGAGGAGGCCATCGTGGCCGAGCCCATTCAGCAGCCCACCAACGAGTCCGCACCGGCAGCTGAGGCTTCGGTAGTCGAGAAGGCCGCGGAAGTTGATTCCTCTTCGCCTGAGCCTGTTCAGGCGAAGACTACGCGTACCCGCACCCCGCGCAAGGCGAAATCAAGCGAAGTGAGTCCTGAAGCTTCGGCAGATGACTCAGCTGCGCCGACGGAGCCGACGGCCCCGCTCGTTGCCCGCTCCACGACGTCGCTGTTCTTTAAAGCGCCAGACCTGCCGACGATGGTTCCTCCGTCGGATTCCTCTGCGCGCAGCAACCACGATGATGACGACGAGGAGCCATCGTCGTCGGCTCGTCGGCGTACTCGGCGCCGTTCCAGCGACGACGACGCACCTGAGTCCGAGCGCTCCGCGACCGTAACTCGCACCCGCGCGCCGCGGGTGCAGCCGGAGCCTTCGAACGAACCGCAGAAGGTGCGCGGCTCGACCCGCCTCGAGGCCAAGAAGCAGCGTCGCCGCGATGGCAGGGATGCGGGTCGCCGCCGTCCGGTTGTCACCGAGGCCGAGTTCCTCGCTCGCCGCGAGAGCGTCGACCGCACGATGGTCGTTCGTCAAAAGAACAACCGCATCCAGATCGGTGTTCTCGAGGACGGCGTGCTCGTTGAGCACTATGTTGCACAGTCGTCCGAGGCATCGCTCATCGGCAATGTGTACCTCGGTCGCGTGCAGAACGTTCTGCCGAGCATGGAGGCTGCCTTCGTCGATATCGGGCGCGGGCGCAATGCCGTGCTCTACTCCGGTGAGGTCGACTGGGATGCTGCTGCGGAGAACTCCGCAGAGGGCAAGAACCAGGCGCGCCGCATTGAACTCGCCCTCAAGCCGGGCGACAAGGTGCTCGTGCAGGTCACCAAGGATCCCGTCGGTCACAAGGGTGCCCGTCTCACGAGCCAGGTCTCGCTGCCCGGCCGTTACCTCGTCTATGTGCCGAACGGCTCGATGAATGGGATCAGCCGAAAGCTGCCCGACACCGAGCGTGCGCGCCTCAAGAAGATTCTCAAGGAGGTTCTCCCCGACAACACGGGCGTTATCGTGCGCACTGCGGCCGAGGGGGCCACCGAAGAGCAGCTGAC
Source organism: Homoserinimonas sp. (assembly GCF_056262345.1). Taxonomy (NCBI): domain Bacteria; kingdom Bacillati; phylum Actinomycetota; class Actinomycetes; order Micrococcales; family Microbacteriaceae; genus Homoserinimonas; species Homoserinimonas sp. The sequence goes on along the minus strand of NZ_JBACFR010000209.1, from coordinate 66,280 downwards.
GCTCGATGTCAATCGCCTCACCTCGCAGTGGGCCTCGATTAGCGCTGCCCTCGAGACCGTCTCCGCCCCGGCGCTCCTTCACAGCGAGCCCGACCTGTTGGTCAAGATCGTCCGTGATGTCTTCAACGAGGACTTCCACAAGCTGGTCATCGAGGGCGAAGAAGCGCGCACCACGATCACCAACTACCTGAGTGCCGTAGCGCCCGACCTCGTCGACCGCATCGAAAAGTACGAGGGTGACCGCGACTCGTTCGACCAGTACCGCATCAGCGAGCAGATTGAGAAGGCGCTCGACCGTAAGGTCTGGCTGCCCTCAGGAGGCTCGCTGGTTATCGACCGCACCGAGGCGATGACCGTTGTGGACGTCAACACGGGCAAGTTCGTCGGATCGGGTGGAAACCTCGAAGAGACCGTCACCAAGAACAACCTCGAAGCCGCAGAAGAGATCGTTCGCCAGCTCCGCCTGCGCGACATCGGCGGCATCATCGTCGTGGACTTCATCGACATGGTGCTCGAATCCAACCGAGATCTCGTTCTCCGCCGCCTCGTTGAGTGCCTGAGCCGTGACCGTACGAAGCACCAGGTTGCGGAGGTCACGAGCCTCGGGCTCGTGCAGATGACCCGCAAGAAGCTGGGTCTCGGTCTCATCGAGTCGTTCAGCGAGGCCTGCGAGGCCTGCGCCGGCCGCGGCATCATCATCCACCATGACCCCGTCGTCAAGCACCGTCAGTCGCCCCAGCCCGAAACGCGTCGCAGCCGCGGCGGCAAGGGCAACAACGGCGGCGGCAATAACAACGGTGGCAACGGTGGCACCGCCAGCGGCACCCAAGGGGGAGGCACCGCGGCAGCTGCTGCCCCGAAGACCAGCCCGACCCACGTGATCACCGAGGACGTCAAGAACGCTCTCGCCCAGATCGCCGCGAGCACCATTGCTGGCACGATCGAGGCGGGGGCCGCTCACGATGGCGCCTCTGCTGAGCAGAACGCTGGCGAAACACCGGAGCAGGCCCCGGCTAAGTCCGGCCGATCCCGCCGGTCGCGCTCGAAGGCGTCGGCGTCGGCTCCGGCAGCGAGCGAGTCGCCGGCAGAGTCGGCAGAAGCTCCGGCCACGAAGCAGGATGCAGATGTCCCGCAGACCGCTTCCCACCGCGAAAGCGTCGAGGTCGTCGAGGTTGTCGAGATCTTGGATATCCCCGTGGTCAAGTCCACGAGCACGGCCAAGCGCGTCAGCACCCGCGATGCCGAGGAGATTCTCGGAAGCCTGCTTGACGCTCTTCCTGAGCCCAAGCAGCCAGGCCAGGGCCGCTCGCGCGGATCTCGCAGGGCTTCGAGTGCCGGTGTCGTTCAGGCTGGGACAGCTCAGGCCGTTACTGCAGAGGACTAGACCGCTGCTGCTGACCGCTGAGTGAGGTATGAGCGCTTCTCCTAGACGCCGAGCTACCGCGATTGTGATCGCGGTGCTCGGCGTCGCCGTGCTTGTGGGTGCGATTGTGGCCGTCACATGGTGGGTGCGTGGCTCGAGCTCAGACGGGGCGTCACCGGCCGAAACACCTGCCGTCGACACTGCGTACATTCTTGATCGTGCTGACCCGGCAGAAGGCGGCGACGATGCGATCGTCCGAGTCGCCCTCGACGGCGCGGACGGCAGTGACGAGCCTGTCTTTTCTGCTCCACACATCATCGACTTCGCCGTCGCGGCAAGCGATCTCGTCGTCCTCACGGGCGTGCCGGATGGGGCAGGCGTCGTTTCCGAGCACTCTCTAGAGATCGTGAGCGCAGCGGGGGGCTCACCGCGCCCCGTTGAGCTACCTGGCGCCGGGACGATCGATCTTCTCAGTGCGAGCGACAGCGGCCTCGTCGGGTTCACCTTTACGAGCGCCGGCGATCCGTTGGATCGCGAGTACGCGGCAACGCTCATGTGGTTCGATCCGCAATCGGATGCCGCCCCACAGGTTGTCGAGGGAGAAGGGGGTGCTCCGATCGAGACGTCGGCCTGGCTGTGGAGCGGCGATGCCACAATGCTCGCCGTGGGGTCCGATGAGGAGCTTGTGCTCCTCGACCCGGTCGACAACGCGGTGCTCGAGTCTTTCGGTGAGTGGGAGGGGCTCGAGGCGGTCTCCAACGACGGTCTCACCGCTATCGTGCGCGACCATCACGACACTGTCTTGCTTGGTCTCTCCGATGATTCGTCCGAGAGCCGGGAGGGGACTCCCTTCGGGCCAACCCCGCTCGATGAGCGAAGCGTCTTCGGCGGAAGTGTCGAGTTTCTGGGAGACGGCCCCGAGCGCATCCACAAGATCGGTGTCGCCGACCCCGAGAGCGGACGCGTCGACTCGATGATCGTGCTTGACGATGGCGCCACCCCTCGGGTTCTTTATGCCGCCGCCGAGGGAGAAGGCATCGACGGGTTTTCCGTCTCTCCCGATGGCCAGCTCGTGGCCGTCGAGGTGGTTCCCAATGTTGCCGCCATGATTTCCGATGCGTACTACCCGTTTGCCAGGGCGGCCTCCATCGTCACTCGATTTGTGGATGTCGCAACGGGTGATGTTGTGCGCGAGACGCCTGGCTTCGGCGTGGAGTGGGCGCGATAAGGGGTCTCGGCGACATCCGGTGCTCGCTCACTGCGGGGGCAACCGGCGATCTCGCTGTCTGACCCGAAGCCCGCTGTCCCGGAGCCTCGTGACTAGCTCCCGGTTGCTCACGGGATGAGCTCCCAGCTCAACGAGTGAGGAGTAGCGTTCGGCTGGCACGTCGTAGTGATCGATATCGAAGCTCCGAGCGGCGAGGCCAGCCTTGGCTGCGAAAGCATGTAGCTCGTCGAGCGTCGAGTCGCTGACCACGTGAGCCCACAGGGTGCCGTGCGCTGGCCACATGGGCTGATCGATCAGAATCATAGGCACCTCGTGTCGTCGTAATTTCCCCGACAAGAGTAGGCCGCGCCCGCGCTGAGCGCCTGAATCCGGCTCCCAGAGAAGGGGATAAGGGCGCGTCTCGCAGCAGAACCCACAAACTCGGTCTATTCTTATTGCGTGAGGTTCGTCTCTGGCGTTCCTCTGATCGTGCTTGTGGGCACGCTCCCTGGCTGTGGCTTCTGTTGCAACCGGTGGGGTAGTCCGCTTTCGGGTATGCTGGACTCGGTTTGACCGGCAGAACTGCATCGACTAGCATTGATCCTTGGCGTGCGCTGGCAAAGCCCGCTTTCAACGCCGAATTCTTCATCGAAGCGACAGCTTCGTGTGAAATCGAGACGCTTCTTTCAAGTAGTTAGGGTTCCCAAGTGGTTTACGCAATCGTGCGCGCCGGTGGTCGGCAGGAAAAGGTCGAGGTCGGCACCGTTGTGGTCCTGGACCGCATCGCCGCCAACAAAGACGGCAACATCGAGCTGGCACCCGTGCTGCTCGTTGACGGCGACAAGATCACGCACGACGCCAAGTCGCTTGCGAAGGTCACGGTCACGGCAGAGGTCCTCGGCGACCTTCGTGGCCCCAAGATCGTCATCCAGAAGTTCAAGAACAAGACCGGTTACAAGAAGCGCCAGGGCCACCGCTCGGAGCTGACCCGCGTCAAGATCACCGGCATCAAGTAAGTCATCCGAGAGCATTAGGGGCTGAGAAATGGCACATAAAAAGGGCGCATCGTCCACTCGTAACGGCCGCGACTCCAACGCACAGCGCCTCGGCGTAAAGCGTTTCGGCGGCCAGGTCGTCAGCGCGGGCGAGATCATCGTTCGCCAGCGCGGCACGCACTTCCACCCCGGCGTCAACGTCGGCCGTGGCGGCGACGACACCCTGTTCGCTCTTGCCGCTGGCTCAGTCGAGTTCGGCGCGAAGGGCGGCCGCAAGGTTGTCAACATCGTGGCGGCCGCCTCCTAAGGCGTTCAACACTTCACACGTGGGGCGAGCTTCGGCTCGCCCTTACGTGTTTCTCCACTGGCCTCACGGCCCGAACAGATAAGGATCACGCAATGGCAACCTTCGTGGACCAAGTGACCCTGCACCTGCGCTCGGGTCATGGTGGCAATGGCTGTGTCTCAGTTAAGCGCGAGAAGTTCAAGCCTCTCGCAGGCCCTGATGGCGGCAACGGCGGCAACGGCGGCGACATCGTCATCGTCAGCGACGCCCAGGTGACCAGCCTCCTGAACTACCACCGCTCTCCGCACCGCACTTCTGACAACGGTCAGCCCGGTATGGGCGATCACCGTGCCGGCCTCTCCGGTGCAGAGCAAGAGCTTCCGGTGCCCGTGGGCACCGTGGTCAAAGATGCGTCAGGCGAGGTGCTCGTCGACCTCAACGAGCCAGGGATGCGCATTGTTGTCGCCCCCGGTGGTCAGGGCGGGCTCGGCAACGCTGCTCTTGCTAACACCAAGCGCAAGGCTCCCGGATTCGCTCTGCTCGGCACTCCGGGCTGGGAGGGAGACATCCTTCTCGAGCTCAAGGTCGTCGCCGACGTTGCGCTTGTCGGTTACCCGTCCGCAGGCAAGTCGAGCCTGATTGCGGCGATGTCGGCTGCCAAGCCCAAGATTGCGGACTACCCGTTCACCACGCTTCATCCGAACCTCGGCGTTGTGGAGGCGGGGGAGTCTCGCTACACGATTGCCGATGTTCCTGGCCTCATCGAGGGCGCCAGCGAGGGCAAGGGCCTCGGGCTTGAGTTCCTGCGACACGTCGAGCGGTGCAGTGCCCTTGTGCATGTTTTGGACTGCGCAACCCTCGAGCCGGGTCGCGACCCGCTGAGTGATCTCGACATCATCCTCTCTGAGCTCAGCTCTTATGAGGTGCCCGCGGGTCAGACGCCGCTTCTTGAGCGTCCACAGGTCGTCGTGCTCAACAAGGTTGATGTCCCCGATGGTCGGGATCTCGCCAGCCTCGTACGGCCCGAGCTTGAGGCGCGCGGATACCGCGTCTTCGAGGTGTCGGCTGTGAGCCGCGAGGGTCTCCGCGAGCTGTCCTACGCGCTCGGCGCGCTGGTAGACGAAAACCGCGCCGCGCTGGCCGCGAAGCCCGTGAGCGAGCGCATCGTTCTTCGCCCCCGCGCCGTCAACGACGCAGGGTTCGAGGTCAAGGTGGAGGGCGGAACGCACGGCAACATCTACCGCATCATCGGTGGCAAGCCGGAGCGCTGGGTTGCCCAGACCGATTTCACCAACGACGAGGCCGTGGGATTCCTTGCGGATCGCCTTGCCAAAGCCGGTGTCGAGAACGCCCTGTTCAAGGCTGGCGCTATCGCAGGCTCCACCGTGATCATCGGACCGGGCGAGGGCGTAATCTTCGACTGGGAGCCGACGATGACGAGTGCGGCCGAGCTCTTGACCGGCCCCCGTGGCACCGACGACCGCCTCGGCGAACGCATCCGCCCCACCCGAAACGCCCGCCGCGAAGCCTACTTCGAGCGCATGGATGCCAAGGCCGCTGCGCGTGCCGAGCTCATTCGTGAGCGTGAAAGCGGTCTCTGGCATGATGACGAGGGATTCGCCGTCGACCGCGACCGCGGCGCTGACGGCACCTCAGACCACACAACCGATTCGGACGACACTCAGGACTGATGACAGCGCACCCCTCCACCAGCAGCATTCCGACTCTGAGCCCCGTCTCCGCACGTCGGGATATCCCGAATGCACGTCGGGTCGTTGTCAAGGTGGGGTCCTCGTCGATCAGCGGCGAGAACGCCGGTCAGGTCAACCATTTGATCGACGCTCTCGCCGAAGCGCACTCCCGCGGAACCCAGATCGTTCTGGTGTCGTCGGGGGCGATTGCGACGGGGCTGCCGTTTCTCAAGCTCGATGGGCGCCCGACCGATCTCGCGACTAAGCAGGCTGCCGCTGCCGTCGGCCAGAACGTGCTCGTCTTTCGGTACCAGGAGAGCCTGCGCCGCTACGGCATCGTAGCTGGGCAGGTTCTCCTCACTGCGGGCGACCTTGAGCTCGCCGAAAACCGAGCTAATGCTCGACGAGCAATGGAGCGTCTGCTGGATCTGAGGATCCTGCCGATCGTCAACGAGAACGACACCGTTGCCACAGAGGAGATTCGGTTCGGTGACAACGACTCGTTGGCCGCGCGAGTCGCTCGACTCATCAATGCCGACCTGCTGGTGCTGCTCTCCGACGTCGAAAGCCTCTACACGAAGCCGCCGTCGGAGCACGGAGCGGAGGCCATCCACGATGTGGCCTTCGGAGATCCGTTGAGCTCGATTGAATTCGGCGGAATCGGCGAGGCTGGCGTGGGAACCGGGGGCGCGCGTACCAAGGTTGCCGCCGCACGGCTTGCCGCTGGCGCCGGAACTCCCGTTTTACTCACGGCGACGGGCCTCGTGCACGAGGCTCTGAGAGGCGCCGACATCGGAACGTGGTTCGCAGCGGGTCCGCCCGAAAAGTAGGTCGATCGGTCATCGTCCCCCGGCGATACGATGGTGAGCATGACTGAGCAGAGCGTGATTGCGCCCACCATCACCGACAAGCTGGTTGCCTCTCGTGAGGCGTCTCGGCATCTGGCGACGGCCACGGCGCAGGTCAAGAACGCTGCCCTCGAAGCCATTGCCGCCGCGGTGCTCTCGGGCGCAGACAGAATTCTCGCCGCCAACGAACTCGACGTGGCCAACGGTCGAGAAAGCGGCATGAGCGAGGGGCTCCAAGACCGCCTCCGGCTCACCGACGCTCGCTTGCAAGGGCTGGCGGATGCTGTGCGTGACGTTGCCTCCCTGGTCGACCCGGTCGGCCAGGTTGTGCGCGGGTCGACCCTGCCCAACGGCATCCACCTCACCCAGGTGCGAGTTCCCTTCGGCGTGGTTGGCGCCATTTACGAAGCCCGGCCCAACGTCACGATCGACATCGCATCCCTTGCTCTCAAGAGCGGAAACGCGGTTGTGCTGCGGGGCGGCAGTGCCGCGCAAAACTCCAATGGCGTGCTGGTTGAGCTAATTCAGGAGGCGATCGTTTCGGTGGGCCTGCCTGCCGAACTCGTCCAAACGATCGATGAGTTCGGTCGTGAAGGGGCTAAGGACCTCATGAGGGCGCGCGGGCTGGTCGACGTGTTGATTCCGCGCGGGAGCGCCAGCCTCATCCAAACGGTCGTCACCGAAGCCAAGGTTCCCGTGATCGAAACCGGTGCCGGAGTCGTCCACGTCTTTCTCGACGCCTCGGCAGACCTCGACACTGCGGTCGCCATTGTCCACAACGCCAAGACCCACCGGCCGAGCGTGTGCAATGCCCTCGAAACGCTTCTCGTGCACGCCGACTCTGCCGAGCGGCTTCTGCCGCCCGTACTGGCCCGGCTCCGCGATGCCGGCGTAACGATTCACGGCGACGAAAGAACCGCCGCACTCGTTGCCGAAGTTGTGCCGGCGACAGAAGACGACTGGGCCACCGAATACATGAGCCTTGATCTTGCTGTGCGTGTAGTCGACGACATCGATGCCGCAATGGATCACATCCGCCGCTATTCAACTCACCACACAGAGTCGATCATTACGCAGGATCTGACCAGCAGTGAGCGGTTTCTCGCTGAGGTCGATTCAGCGGTCGTCATGGTGAACGCGTCGACTCGCTTTACCGACGGGGGAGAGTTCGGCTTTGGCGCCGAGGTGGGAATCTCGACCCAGAATCTTCATGCGCGAGGCCCGATGGGGCTGCCAGAGCTCACTAGCACCAAGTGGATCGTTCGCGGTTCGGGACAGGTGCGCAGCTAACGCTGTCACACGCGGTAGATTAGGGGGAGTGCCGCGCCCTGGCCACTGAACGGAGAACAAATGTCATTCCTTGCCGTCCTCGCTGCCGAGGAGCACCACGAACTCGCCCCGTTGATCATGGACGTTATCTGGTTCCCGATCATCGCCGCTGCTGTGTTCCTCGTGCTGGGCCTCGTCACCTACAGCTTCCGCGACGTTGCGAACCGTCACCAGCACAAGACCGGTGGCTCGGCGCCCCACGCCGGCGATCACCACTAGGCGAACGCCCCAACGATGACCGCGGTCGATCCCGACCTCAGGCGTCCCCGCGTCGGGATCATGGGTGGCACGTTTGACCCGATCCACAACGGGCACCTCGTTGCAGCCAGCGAAGTTGCGCAGCACTTCAACCTGTCTGAGGTCATCTTCGTGCCAACCGGGCAGCCGTATCAAAAGCCGGGTGCGACCGCGAGTGAGCACCGCTACCTGATGACGGTGGTCGCTACCGCGTCGAACCCCTCCTTCACGGTTAGCCGCGTCGATATCGACCGAGACCGGCCGACCTACACGATCGACACTCTGCGGGACCTCCGGGCAGCGCGCCCCGATGCGGAGCTGTTCTTCATCACGGGCGCCGATGCCATAGCCCAGATTTTCGACTGGAAAGACGTGGACGAGCTTTTTGAGCTTGCTCACTTCGTGGCAGTCTCACGGCCAGGTCACACCCTCACTATTTCCGGATTGCCCGAGCAGGACGTAAGCTTGCTCGAAGTGCCTGCATTGGCAATCTCGTCGACGGATTGTCGCAGCCGGGTGGGTCGGGGGTTCCCGGTTTGGTATTTGGTTCCCGACGGAGTAGTTCAATACATCGCCAAACACCATCTGTATCGGAGTTAGACATGACAGCGTGGCATGACCGGCAGCCGCTTTCGCGGAGGCAGGTCAGGAACAGCCAACGCGAGGCCGAGGCCGACGCGGTCTTTTCTGCAGCCCGAATACAGACGGAGGAGGCTCCGTTGGCAAGCTTCGGAAGCGCACATCCCGAGAACTCAGCTATGAACGAACCCGATCGTTTCGACTCGTCCGAGACTCCCACGGTAAGCAATCCGATCGTGCCCGGCGGTCGAAGGGCCCAGCGCCTCGCTGCCGAATCCGCACAGGCCGAAAGCTCGTTTCGTGTTCGGGAATTTCGTGTCCGCGTAGTGCCCGCCGTCGCCGACGATGCGGACTCCGACTCGCTCCCACGCTTTGCCACACCCCTCAGGCCCTTGATGCCAGAAGGCTTGCCGTCGGCGCTTGCATTTCTGCCTTCGGCCACCCCCGCCGATGACGGTCGTGCCGAGACCGCTGTTGCTGAAGGCGACCATAGCCTTGTGGCGCATAGCGACCTGTCCTCTGGCGCTGTCGAGTCATCCGACACGGCGGTCGCGGGAGACATCCCAGACGAGGCAACATCGGTTGCGGAACTGCCCACGGGTCGCCCGCTAACCAGGCGGGAACTTCGCGCCCTCGAGGCAGCTAGAGAGGCGGCAGAGTCGGCACCGACTCAGCCCGAGTCTGAGCCCAATTTTGCGCCCCCGATCCTTTTCGCCCCTGCCCCGGAGCCGGTGGAACAGGAATCCTTCGTCGACAGCGGACTGCTCCCCGCCGAAGAGCCGAGCGCCCTCCCTGTGCTCGAGCACAGCTTTGACCTCAGTGCGCCCCCTGAGGCGCCGGTCGTTCTTGGTGACCTTGCCCCGCCCACGGGCATCCCCCTCGGCACGTCTCCGACCGAGCTGCCAACCCTGGCTGAGCTTCTCGCTCCGGCGGATCCTCAGGCGTTTCTTCAGGCCCCCGCTCCCGAGGCGCCTGCGGCGTTTGTTCCTCAGTTCTCGCTCGCGGATTACCCGGCACCGACGCCCCTCAACGATGCCATTGCATCCGATCGCGGCGTCGACGTCGTGCAGGCTCCCCATTCAGCCCCCGTCGGGCATTGGACCATGCAGCAGGCGATCGATGACGTGACCCAGGGTGGAACCGCCACCACCTCGCGCGACCTCAGCACGGCAACCGGCCCGATCACCAGCAATGCTCTGGTCATGCCGTCTATCCCGACCGGCGCCGATCTGAGCGTGCCCTTCGCTACGGCGACGGGTGAGGTTCTCATTACGGGCTCCATCAGCCTGCCATCCACCCTTGGCACAACGGGATCCCATCCCGCTCGCTATGACCACTCCGACCTCGATGCCATCATCGATGCGGCCGACCGTGATGACATCGAGGGTGACTCCGCCCCTGTGCGCGCCATCCGCGCCGTCAGCACACACACCTCTCCGCGCGACGTCATCTCGATGTCGCGCAAGTCGGAGGGAAACCGTCTTCCCATCGTCCTCGCGATTACTGCGGGCACAATGATGGTCAGCGTCACCGTACTGGTGGTCGTCGGTTTCATCTTCGGCACCTTCTAGACCCGTGTCTCGACGACACATCTTCACACTTTAGGAATCCGTGACCGCATCACAGCACGCCATCGACCTTCTCGCCATCGCCGCAGCAGCGGCCGACTCCAAGCAGGCGACCGACCTTGTCGCCCTTGACGTTTCTCAGCCGCTTCCCTTCGCGGATGTGTTTTTTCTCGCCACGGGCCGCAACGAGCGCAACGTAATCGCGATCGCTAACGAGATCGAAGACAAGCTCATCGAGGCGGGAAGCAAGCCGCTTCGCCGTGAAGGTCGCGCTGAGGGTCGATGGATTCTGCTCGACTTCGGCGACATCATCGTTCACGTTTTTCACGAGGAGGAGCGGGTCTACTACTCGCTCGAGCGTTTGTGGAAGGACTGCCCCGCGCTGCCCATCGAGGTCGCGGAGCATGCCGAACCACAGGATGGTGTGGCCGAAGCAACAGAGTAAGGCGTGGCCCTCGACGCGCCCCGGTGGGTCGGGGGTTCGGATGCTGAGAGCCGCCTATCCGCCGCAGCACAAACGCTCGGGGGCATCGAGGCGTGGGCGACAAGTCCGGCGCTTGCGCGTCTCGTGCAAAGTTTTGGGGGAGAGCTGCCCTCGATTCCGCTGCGGGGATTGTTGGCCTGGCTTGACGACTTCTCCGAGCGTCACTGGGATTTTCGCAAGGGGCGAGAGCGCAATCTTGCCTCTGACGCTGTGCTCACTCCTCAGCAGTGCGACCGCGCGCTCCAATCGGCGCTCGAGCTCGGGTTGCGGCCTTCGCTCCCTCGGAGCGACCACTACGACGTAGCGTTGCTCACGGGCGGCATGGTGCGGGCGGGTGTGGTGAAGCCCCGCTATGCGGCAGAGCTACGCGCCCGGGGCGTTGACATCGATTCCGTGGTGTTTTTGGGAGCGTTCCGGCCGTTTGCGGGTGACGAATCCGCCACTGCGCTGGCGCTCGGCATCTCGGGCACGGACGAGGTCGACGCGATGGAGCAGGGGCTCGTGCGCCAATTCGGTCGCGCCGACGAGGCGATCGTGCGCGAGGGCTCGTCTGCACATCCTTTTGGCCGCTGGCAGCACTCCACCTGGCAGGGCGCCGGTGGTGGCCCCAGGCTGGGCGTAGTCGCGGCGCCGTCCTCTGAGCCGCTGGCGCGACGCGCCAACACCGTCGACACGTTTGAATTCTGGGCGGAACGAATTCGTCAACCCCGGGAGATATCGGTCCTCGTGATCACGACGCCCATCTACGTGCCGTACCAGGCGGCATGCGCCGTGCAGATTCTCGGTCTTGGTCACAACCTCGCCGTGGAGACCGTAGGGGTGAGCGAGACTGCGGCGGACCTGGGGGAGCTCAGCCAGCGCTTCGAGCCGCAGCATCATCTTCAAGAGATTCGCTCGGCCATTCGCGGATATCGTGCGCTGGTGGCCAGCGTCGATGCGAGTGCGGATGCGCGCGGAAACGCGTAATTCAAGACACGAACAGAACTCGATTTCTGGCGGACGGCGCTTTGTTGTACTCTTGACAAGTTGCTTCGCGAGAAGCCACACACCGAGGGTCCATGGCGCAGCCCGGTAGCGCACCTGCATGGCATGCAGGGGGTCAGGGGTTCAAATCCCCTTGGATCCACAGATAAGCCCCGCAAGCTAGTTGCGGGGCTTTTGTGTTTCTCCCGCGATGCGGCCCCGGTTGTAGTCCCGACCAATGGCGTGCGGTCATCATGCGGCGTCGCCTGGCGGATTCGCGCATCCTCTCGAACGCGGGGTGCATCACCCCTAGTGTGTGATGACAGCCGAGTGCAAGGGAGCCTTATGAGACTGCAGTTGTCCCCTGAAGACCAAAAGTTCAGGGAGGAGATGCGCGAGTTTTTCACGACGCAGATCCCCGAACGAATTCGATCGAAAGTGATCGCCCGCCAGGAACTCTCGAAAGAAGAGATGGTGGAGAGCCAGCAGATTCTGAACGCTGCCGGCCTCGCGGTACCTGGGTGGCCGCTCGAATGGGGTGGAAAAGACTGGTCGCAGTTGCAGCGCCATATCTGGCACGAAGAGATGCAGCTTGCGGGCGTGCCCCAGCCGCTCGCCTTCAATGCGTCGATGGTTGGGCCTGTTATTGCAAACTTCGCCTCGCAAGAGCTCAAGGAACGTTTCTTGGCCAAGACGGCGAATCTCGACATCTGGTGGGCGCAGGGCTTTAGTGAGCCCGACGCGGGATCTGACCTTGCGTCGCTGCGGACCACTGCGGTTCGCGAGGGCGACGAGTATGTAGTCAACGGGCAGAAGACGTGGACCACGCTCGGCCAGTACGGCGACTGGATCTTCATGCTCGTGCGTACCGACCCGGCCGCGCCCAAGAAGCAGCAGGGCATCAGCTTTCTGCTGATCGACATGACGACCCCTGGTGTCACGGTCCGCCCCATCGAGTTGATCGATGGCGGCTTCGAGGTGAACGAGGTTTTCTTCGACAACGTGCGGGTGCCCGCAGGGAACCTGGTCGGCGAAGAGAATGCTGGCTGGACCTATGCGAAGTTCTTGCTCGGCAACGAGCGTGTGGGTATCGCGCAGGTTGGTGCGTCGCAGAGAAACCTTGCGACGGCGAAAGAGATCGCCAAGGAGCGGGGCGTTCTCGATCGTTTCGCTTCTCGCATCGTTTCGCTCGAAAGCGAGCTTCTCGCGCTAGAAACGACCGCACTGCGGGTCGCGGCGCACTCTGACGGCGGCAAGCCGCATCCCGCGTCCAGCGTGCTCAAGATCAAGGGTTCGGTGCTCATCCAGGCCGTCTCGGAGCTTCTCATGGACATCGATGGACCGGCGGCCACAACAAGCTGGAACTCGCGCGTCTTTCTCAACAACCGCAAGGTGTCGATCTTCGGTGGATCCAATGAGGTCCAGCGCACGATCATCGCCGGCACGATTCTGGGGCTATAACAGTGGAATTCACAATCGATACAGAACAGCAGTCGCTCGTGCAGGCTGTGCGCGGGCTCGTTGGCAAGACCTACGACTCGTCGGAGGCTCGCCGCGCCGTGACCAAGGCTGAGCCTGGCTTTGCGGCATGGGATCAGCTCGCTGAAATGGGCGTTCTCAGCCTGCCATTCGAGGCAACGGCCGCTGAGGTCTCCCTTGCCGCCGAAGAACTCGGCAGAGTGATCGCACCAGACCCCTTCGTGGAGAGCATTGTTCTCGCGGGTGGGCTGATCAACTCCGTCGGCACTGACGAGCAGAAAAGCGAACTCGTCGACGCGATCGCCGAGGGACAGACCCTTCCGGTGCTCGCCTGGCTCGAGCCTAACCGCGGGTGGTCTGCTCAGGCCGTCTCCGTCACCTACTCAAATGGCAAGCTCAACGGCGTTAAGTCGACAGTCGTGCAGGCAGACCGCGCCGACGTTCTCGTGGTCTCTGCGGCGGTCGACGGTGGCACGGGGTTGTTCCTGGTCACCGAGGGCTACGCGACCGAAACGGAACGCACTCACGATGGCTCCCGCGCCGCGACCGTGACGTTCTCCGACACTCCCGCCGTGGCGCTCGGGGAGGGCGGCGACGCGCTCGCTGCGCTTGAGCATGCCCTCAACCTGGCACGGATCGCATATGCCCACGAGGCGCTCGGTGCGATGGCAGTCGCGCTCGACATCACCGTCGGCTACCTGAAGACGCGTAAGCAGTTTGGCGTAACTCTCAACAAGTTCCAGGCACTCACGTTCCGCGCTGCGGACATGTATGTGGAGCTCGAGCTCGCCCGCAGCGCTATCACCTGGGCAACGATTGTTGCCGCCGATGAGGGATCGACGCCAGAGGATGTTGCGGCAGCAGCATCCCACGCGGCGCTGCAGGTGGCCCGAGCCGGTCGCCACATCGCGCTCGACGCGATCCAGCTGCACGGCGGCATCGGGATGACCGCGGAGTACTCTGTGGGCCACTATGCAAGCCGCATCCTTGCGATTGGCCAGATGATCGGGGACGAATCTTTTCACCTCGACCGGCTTGCCGCCCGGATTGACGATCACACCGTCCTCGACCCGATCGGCTAATTGTCGCGCTAACGCGAGATAAAGGAGGCCATGGCGACACAATTGTCGTCATGGCCTCTTTTGTCGTACGCGCGGTTCGCCGCTGCATCGCTCCGCTCACCAGAACCCGGGTCTTTCGCAGCCTTGCGCCCAGAGTCATGCCGCCAGCGGAGCGCGTTGTGCGCATGATTTCTGGCGGCCGGGCGCAACTGAGCGGCTTGCTTGTGCCCTCGCTTGTTCTGCACACGGTGGGCGCGAAATCTGGGCTGCCCCGAGACACGGAGCTCATGTACACGCCCGACGGGCGGGGAAACGCGATCATTGCGGGCACGAGTTTCGCCCGAGACAAGCACCCGGCATGGACCTATAACCTTCTGGCGCATCCTGATGCGGAGATCACGGTGCGGGGCAGGCGAATGCCGGTGAGAGCGGAGCGCCTTCTGGGCCCAGATCGGGAATTAGGTTGGCAGCTGATCGAAGCTCAGTGGCCGGGATACCGGGCATATGAGCGCGAGTCGGGGCGTGAGGTTCGGCTGTTCCGGCTGCGGCTGGTGCCGGAGCATCCGGCCGCAGCCAGAACCTAGCGGTTCTCTTGAATGACCTTCTCGAAGAACACCTTGTAGGTGAGACCCGCGATGAGCGCCCCGAGAAGCGGTGCGACGAAGAACACCCACACTTGCCCCAGCGCCTCCGGGCCGCCATAGATGGCCGCGGCCAGTGACCGGGCGGGGTTGACGGACGTGTTGCTGATCGGGATCGAGATGAGGTGAATGAGCGTGAGCGTCAAGCCGATCGCGATTCCCGCGAAACCTTCTGGCCCGCGCCCCGATGTTGCTCCGAGGATCACATAGAGGAATACCGCAGTGAGTACGACCTCCGCGACGATGACCGAAATCAGGTTGAAGCCTCCGGGGGAGAGCTCGTCGTAGCCGTTGGAGGCGAAGCCGCTTTCGACGGCTTTATCGAGAAAGCCGTCGGCGCCGCCAGCAGCGATCGCATATATGACGGTCGAGGCGAGCGCTCCGCCCACGAGCTGGGATATCCAGTAGCCCGGCACGTCCTTCCAGGGCATTCGGCCAGCGAGCACAACGCCCAATGTGACGGCCGGATTGAAATGCCCACCGGAGATGTGGCCGACCGCATACACGCCAACGAGCACCGTGAGCCCGAACGCTATCGCGACGCCGAGAAAGCCGACGCCGAGCGGATTGGCTGAGTCGGGGAAACTCGCCGAGAATACGGCGGTTCCGACGCCGCCGAGGACGAGGAGAAATGTGCCGAAAAACTCTGCAGCGAGTTTTGCCGTGGTGTGTGGTGCCGCTTGGATCGAATCTTCGTTAGCCATGCTTCGATTCCTTCCCTTGAGCCGCTGTCACGAGGATGGCCGCGGCGGCCGCCGTGTGGCGTTCGGCAAAAGGATAGGTTCGGTGCCGCGCCCTGGACACCCGTCCCGTCCCGATCTATCGGCCGACGGCATCCATAAGGGTGCGATGGAACTCAACTGGCTTCTCCATCATGACGTCGTGCCCTGTTTCGAGACGGACATGGGTGAGCGCACTGCCCGCCATCTGCACGAAACCGGAGGCATTGAGCGACGCGGCGTAGGGCGAGCGAGAGCCAGAAATAAGGGTGACGCGAGAGAGATCGAGCGCCCCGAGCTCGGTGAGGACGGGCCTCTCGATGGTACGGGACGAATTGTCGTGCCTCCACACCCAGCCGCCATCCTGTGGCCTGAGGCTGCGCTCGCCCACGAATTCGGCGAGCCATGATGGCCAACCTGCCCGTGCTGTACGCGAACTGAACGCCTCGGCTCCTTCGGCAATGGTGGGGTAAAACGGCTTGCTGGTCGAGGGTTCGGCCTGAGCACTCGCGTAGGCGGGGTCAAGCGGCACGGCGTCGACGGAGACGATGTGCTCGATGCGCGGAACCGTGCCGCGAGCGCCGAGGAGAAGCGACAGCATGCCGCCGAGAGAGTGGCCCACGAGAATGAGACCGTCGTCACGGGCGAGGTCGGAGGCCACTGCCTCAAGCTCGCCGAGCCAGACGCTGGAGGGATAGTCGTCGCGCCACTCGCTGTCACCGTGCCCAGACAGGTCCATAGCGGCCCACTTGGGTGTTGCGACACCAAACAGAGCGAGCTCTGCGGCCCACCAGGTTGAGTGCGCTCGCCCGCCGTGGACGAACAGGAATCGGGGCCCGGGCCCGCTGCCGCCAGTGCGATAGCTGATGCGCGCACCAGAACTCATAAGCTCGTGCGTGGTTGCGGAGTCATAGGCAGCCGGCGAGAACCAGGCCGGGCGAAGGAATGTAGGCATCGTGGCCAGTGTAGGCGACGGATGCTCGCACATTTGTTAGCCGCAAGATGCAACTCATTAGTATTGACGGTCGGCTCATTTGGTGACTAGCATTGGCTCGCAATCATCTACCGCCACCGGTGTCGGCCGCAGTGCTCTGGCCTATGCCAATCGAATCCAATGGAGTGTTCACATGCGCGCGATCCGAACCGGCGGCCTTGCCGCCTTGGGCCTAGCTGGCCTACTTCTCGTCGGCTGCTCGACAGGCAGCACGACTCCGACTGAAAGCGACAGTGCTGCGCCTGAGCCGAGTGCCGCCCCTCTCTACGACCAGCTCCCTCAATCCGTGAAAGACAAGGGCAAGCTCGTATTTGCAGGAGACACTCATCCGCCCTATCGCACCGTCGAGGCCGATGGAACGGTGACGGGCATTGACCCGGAGTTCCAGGAACTTCTCGAAGCGCAACTCGGGGTGGATATCGAAATCGAGATCGCGTCGGGGCTCCCCGCAATTCTCTCGGGAATGCTCTCGGGGCGCTACGACGCCTTCAACGGTCCTGTGCGCACGACCGAGGAGCGTGAAGCGGAGTTTGACGCCGTCGTGTGGCTCACCACCCGCACCTCGTATGTCTTTCTGGAGACACGCGAGAAAGACATCAGCTCGTCCGACGATCTCTGCGGGTTGAAGATCGCCGGAGTCGCCGGATCGGTGACCGAGTCTCAGATTGAGCGACTCAATGCGTGGTGTGCAGCGGAGGGGGAGACCCCGGCCGAGTTCGTGGGTCTGGCCGACACCAACTCAACGATTCTCGCCGTGAAGTCCGAGCGAGCGGATGCTCTGGCCGTCACTGAGACCGCAGCGATCGACATCCTCGATAAGACTCCCGACACCTTCGGGTACCACACCCAGACGGATGAGCAGGGTGCCGGAGTCGACCTCCTCGCCATGTTTGCTCCCAAGACAACGGGGCTCGGCGAGGTGCTCAACAAGGCCGTAGAGAACATCTTTGAGAACGGCGAGTACGAGACATTCATGAAGAAGTGGGGTCTCTCGAACGTTGCGGTCGAGAAGCCGATGTTCAACCCCATTACGAGCGGCAAATAACGCAGACGAGGCGGGCGCAGGCCCTTCGGTCGCGCGCCCGCCTCATAAGCGACGCTCAGCAGCACCACCGCACCAACCACGAGCCAGGAGCACCGCATGACAACGCCAGCAGCGCCGCGCGTCGACGTAGCGACCGCACACCGACGATTCAAACCATGGCGGCTCGTCGGCGCCATCATCATCGCTATCGCCGTCGCTCAAATCGCGGTGTTCCTCGTCACTAACCCGCGTCTCGAGTGGAATGTCGTAGCGCAGTACCTGTTCGCCCCCAGTGTGCTCACGGGGCTCGGTATGACTCTCCTGCTGACCGTGATCGGAATGGTGATCGGCTCCATTCTGGGCACACTGATTGCCGCAGGACAGCTGAGCGACTTTTGGCCCGTTCGCTGGGTGTGCCAGGCCTACGTAGGAATCTTTAGGGGCATCCCTCCTCTCGTTCAGTTGATCTTTTGGTTCAACCTCGCATACCTCATTCCCCGTATTTCGATCGGCGTGCCTTTCGGACCCGAGCTCGTCTCGTGGTCGGCAAACGACCTCATCACCCCTATGACGGCAGCCATAATCGGGCTCAGCTTGCACGAGGCCGCCTACATGTCAGAGATCGTGCGCTCCGGCATTCTTGCGGTGGATCCTGGCCAGCGCGATGCGGCGAAGGCCATGGGATTCAGCCGGATGCACACGTTCTTGACGGTGGTCTTGCCGCAGTCGATGCGAGTGATCATCCCGCCGACGGGGAGCCAGTTCATCGGGCTTCTCAAGGGGACCTCCCTCGTGTCCGTCATTGCGATGGGTGACCTGCTGCACTCGGTGCAGACCATTTACAACCGCACCTATCAGATCGTGCCGTTGCTCCTCGTCGCCGTGATCTGGTACCTCGTGGTCGTCACGATTCTTACGCTCGGGCAGCGCCGAATTGAGCGCTACTTCGGGCGCGGCTATGACCGAGCGGTCGAGCCCCGAACGGGCGCGGTTCGCACGATGCTCACAGGGGCGATCGCGCTGCCGGCTCCGGCCAGCAGTCGGCGCTCCGGCTCAAAGGAGGCCAGACGATGAATGCCATGACCGAACGCACAACCGTGCTCGAGGCCACGGGTCTCACCAAGCGCTTCGGCACGACAACGGCCCTCGACGACGTCGACCTGTCGGTGCAGGAGGGCGACGTCGTCGCCATTCTTGGGCCATCCGGCTCGGGCAAATCCACGCTCGTGCGCTGTCTTCACCAGCTGGAGACGATCGACGGTGGGGCGATGTACCTTGACGGCGAGCTTCTGGGGTTCGAGGAGCACCGTGGAGGCGTCAGACCTCGCAGCGACCGGCAGGTGCAGCAGCAGCGTCAACAGATCGGCATGGTGTTTCAGCAGTTCAATCTGTTCCCCCACTGGACGGTTCTCCGCAACATCATGGAAGCGCCGATCAGGGTGCACGGGGTTAAGCCTGCGGCGGCGAGAGCCAGGGCGCTTGAGCTGCTCGAGCGGGTTGGCCTTTCTGACAAGGCGGATGCGCATCCGCGCCAGCTTTCTGGCGGCCAGCAGCAGCGAGTCGCGATCGCCCGTGCGGTTGCGCCTAACCCCCGGGTGATCCTCTTCGATGAGCCGACAAGCGCGCTCGATCCTGAGCTGGTCGACGAGGTGCTTGCTGTTATGAAGACGCTCGCCCAGACCGGCATCACGATGGTCGTCGTGACCCACGAAATGTCGTTCGCCCGGGATGTCGCAGACCGCTGCGTGTTCATGGCCGACGGACGGGTAATCGAGGAGGGCGCGTCGAACGACTTTTTCACCTCACCCACGACGCCGCGGTTGCAGAGCTTTCTCTCTCGCTATTCGGAGCAGGGGCGCCGTGCGGTCGAAGCTGACGCCGCAGAGAGAGGGGTTTCCGTATGAATCAGACGCTCACGATCATGGCGGTCGGCGACCTCGTTCTCGACGAGCCGAACCCTGATTTCTTTTTCGCTCCGAGCACGCACGTGTTGAGGGGGGCAGACCTCGCGATAGGGCAAATCGAGGTGCCTCACACTACATCGACGGAGTGCGCCAGCGTCGACGTGCCTGCTCCTCCCGCTGACCCGGCTAACCTCGCCGCCGCAGGCCGGGCGGGCTTCGCCATTGCAACCCTCGCGGGCAACCACATCTACGATTGCGGACCGCAGGGGATCTCCGACACCGTCCGGCTCTGCCGGGAGGCTGGCATGGTGCCAACGGGGGCGGGAATGACGCTTGGAGAAGCCTGGCTGCCCGCGATCGTAGAGCGAGGCGGACGCCGGATCGGCGTGCTCAACGTGAACTGCGTCGGGCCTCGCGAATCATGGGCGACGTCCAAAAAGCCCGGTGCGGCCTACGTCAAGGTGATCACCCACTATGAGCTCGACAGCGCCAACCCGGGTGGCCCACCCTCCATCTACAGCTTTTGCGACCCGGCGTCTCTGCGAACCTTCGTGGCCGCGGTAACGCAGCTGGCTTCAGAAGTTGATGTTGTGATCGTGGCCCTGCACAAGGGCATTGGACACATGCCGGCAGATATTGCGGCATACGAGTTCGAAATCGCCCGTGCCGCAGTCGACGCGGGAGCGCACGCCGTGATTGCCCACCACGCCCACATCATGCGAGGGATCGAAATCTATCGGGGGGCCCCCATCTTTCATGGGCTCGGCAACTTTGTCACGGTGACGTCGGCGCTGTCGACGGGAGACGACAACTCACCCGAGCGTCAAGCCTGGGCGAAGCGGCGCAAGAAGCTCTTCGGATTCTCACCGGATCCGGCCATGCCGACCTATGCGTTTCATCCCGAAAGCCGTAACACCGCGATCGGCGTGATCAGCGTCGAGCCAGACGGAACCGTCAGTGGCTCCCTCATCCCGTGCTGGATCGATGATGATGCTCGCCCGATCCCGCACGGTGATGACGAGACAGGGCGCCGCGTTGCCGCCTATATCGAAGACATCACCCGCGAGGCAGAGCTCGACACCGTATTCACGTGGGACGACGGTCGGGTGCGTGTGAGCGCACCGGCGGTCTGACCGAAAGGAACCATCCAGATGACCACCCATCGCCCCCTCGAGGGCAAGACCGTAATCGATCTCACGACGGCACTATCCGGCCCCTACGCAACCCTCATGCTTGCCGGTCTCGGAGCGAGAGTGATCAAGGTGGAGAACCCGAGCCGCGGGGGAGACAGCTCACGCAACAACTCTCCCTATGTAACTGCCGAGGGTCTGAGCGTGACCCGAAAAGGCCCAGATGACATGTCGGTATCGATGATGCTGCGCGGGAGAAACAAAGAGAGCATCACGCTCAACATGAAGCATGCGGAGAGCCGCGACGTCTTCTTTGATCTGGTGCGCAACGCCGACATCGTCGTGGAGAACTACAGCGCTGGCGTTACGAAGCGACTGGGAATCGATTACGAGAGTGTTCGCCATCTGAACCCTGGGCTGGTTTACACCTCGATCAGCGGATTTGGCGCGCAGGGCGGTTCTGGCAAGGCAATGGACACGATCATTCAAGCGCTCAGCGGTGTGATGATGACGGCGGGAAAGCCGGGTGACGGCCCAGTGCGGTTCGGTCTGCCGGTGGGGGACCTCGTGGCTCCGCTCTTTGCCGTCATCGGCACACTTGCCGCCGTCGTTCAGGCCAACGACACCGGCGAAGGCCAACACGTCGACGTGTCGATGCTCGGTGCTCTGACCTCTCTCGTCGCGTGCGAACCGTTTGACGCATTCGAAAAGATCGGCCTTCCCATGCGCACGGGAGACTATGTTCCCCGACTTGCGCCGTTCGGCACGTTCGCCACGAGCGACGGATGGTTCGCGATATGCGCGCCGACCGACGAATTTGCCCGCGGCGTGATGATGGCGCTGGGCACCCCGGAGCTTGTCGACGACGCGCGATTCGCCCAGAGGGACGGGCGCGTCGCCAATGCAGATGCCCTCCACGCCATGATCGCCCAGTGGGCACAGCACCGAACTACCTCCGATGCCACGAGCACACTCGAAGCGTGCGGTGTGCCGGTGGCGCCGGTGAGAAGCACCGCTGATGCCGTGCGGGATCCGCTTGTGCAGGCCCGCGGCGAGGTGGTCGAGCTGCACCACCCGCTGTTCGCCACCGAGGAGCCTCTCTATGGAACGGGCATGCCCATCCGGCTATCGGCCAGCGAGACTTCTCTGACCGTGCCAGCGCCGACGCTCGGGCAACACACCGAAAGCGTTCTCGGCGAGCTTCTGGGCTACAGCGACGACCGCATCGCTACGTTGCGCAGCTCAGGAGCCTTGTAGGTCGCATTGTGATGACGACACGAGCCCCCTTGGGGTCTGGCAGCAGCGAGAGCGGCCGTGACCGGGGCGCAAACCCAGCGCTCGCGGCGCTTCGCGTGCCCAATTTCGCGCGCTATTTTGTGGGTCAGCTCGTGTCGAACACCGGTACCTGGTTTCAGAACCTGTCGATCTCGCTCATAGTCGTTCAGATAACGGGGAGCGCGAGCGCCCTAGCTCTCGTAACGGTGGCGCAGTTCGGGCCCATCCTGTTATTCGCGGGCATCGCGGGCAGGCTGGCCGACAGTGTCTCACCGCGCACGATTCTGGTAGTGACATCCGCAGCATCGATTCTCACGACCGGTGGTCTCGCGTTTGCCGTAGGCGGCGAGAATCCCTCGCTGCCACTGCTCTATATCCTCATTGCTGTCTCGGGCAGTTTCGCGGCCTTCGAGCGGGTTGCGGCACAGGCTTTTATCTATGAGCTGGTAGGGCCAGGGCTACTCAAGAACGCCGTCGTGCTCAGCACGGTCTATATTTCGGCGGCGCGCTCAATCGGCCCAGGGCTCGCGGGCTTTGCGTTCATCGCAGTGGGACCAAGCGCATGCCTCGCGATCAATGCAGCAAGCTACGTGGCGGTACTCATCGCCGTGCTCATGATTCGGCGGGGCAAGCTGCATGCCCGCATCCGCGCCGACGGACCGCGAGCGACAATCACCGAGAACCTGAGGGCAGTACGGAGCAATCGAACCCTCGTGGTCATCCTCTGCGTGAATATGGCGATTGCCGTGGCCGCGATGAACATGAACGTGATTCTCACGTCGGTCGTCTCCCTCACCTTCGGCGGTGATGCAGCGGCGCTGGGGGCGGCGCACGCCCTCAATGCGGTGGGGGCGGTGATCGGCGGGCTTTTGCTCACGCAGTATGCGCGGCTTGGGCCGACGACACTCATCCCCGCATGCCTGCTTTTCGCTGTGACGCTGGCGATCAACGCCGCAGTGCCGAGCCTCCTGCTGTTTCTCGTTGCCGCGCCGATTCTCGGAATCGGAATTGGCATCTACCAGGGGGTCATCAACAGCGCCGCCCAGGAAGCGTCTGAACCTCACGCCATCGGTCGCACAATGTCTCTCGTCACCCTCGGCCAGCAGGGGATGGCTCCCCTCGGCGCCATCATCATTGGCTTCCTTGTCGACCTCACCACGGGCCAGACGGCGCTCGCCGTGGGAGCTGCTGTAGCGGCGGCGTGTGCCATCGCCGTCTATCTCGCTCTTGTACGGGGACCGCGTAGGCAGGGGCAACTCGCCGTTGAATAAAACGCCACCGCCAAGGCCGCCATCGACCCATCAGAAAGCCACCATGTCACCTCACCTCAGCGCACAGGCTGCTCTCGCCGAGATCCGAGCCGCTGCCGCACGCGATTCAATAGCGCCGGGCCATAGCGCACCCTTCGTTATCGGTGTCGTTGGTCACGATGTTCCCGTCGAGCTCATCGAGGCTGCCGGGGCCGTTCCGCTCCGGCTGAGGGGCAACCCGGAGTGGGACACAACCGACGCGGACTACTATCTCGGCACAGGGCTCGACCCCGCGACCCGCTCGATCATGGCGGGCATTCTGGCCGGGGCATTCGGGGCGCTGAACGCAATTGTCGTATCGAGCGATTCCGATGCCTCACAACGCCTGTTCTACGTGCTCAGGGAGATCCACCGTGTCGACGGGCAAACCGGCCTGCCTCCTGTTCATCTGGTGGACATCCTGCATCTGCCTCGGGAGTCGACCGCCCGCTACAACCTGGTGCGCATCACGGAGTTTGCAGAGCTATTGCGCACTTGGACAGGCTCGGCGTTGAGCGACTCTGACATTCGGCAGGCTATTGAGGGTCATGATCACAGGCGCTCTCTGCAGCGGACCGTGATGGCCCTGCGAGCGACGGACCCTCCACGGCTCAGTGGAGTCGATGCTGTGGCCGTTTTTGCCGCAGCCGACCGGATGCCCGCTCCGCGGTATGAGGAATGCTTGTCTGCGATCTGCGCCGATGGTGATTCCCTGCCGCAGCTTTCGGGCACGCGAGTGTTTCTTTCGGGGAGTGCCCACGACAGAGACATCGTTTATCGAGTAATAGAAAGTGCCGGCGCTGTCATCGTGGGTGAAGATCACGCGGGCGGCGAACTTGTGGCACAGCTCGATGTGTTCCCTGCGCCTCCTGCTGCAGTCGGTCTCCTTGATGCTCTCGCCCGTCGGTATCAACTGGGCGTTCCCACCTCGCAGAGAACATCGATCTCGGAACGGGCGGAGCGCACAGCAGACGGAATCAGACGCACGAAGGCGGAACTCTTGCTCTCGTACATTCGCGTCATGGACGAATCCCCGTTGTGGGACTTTGCTGCTCAGCGACAAGCATCACCCGTCGCTGCCAGTGTCGTAGCCCGGCAACAGTATGGGCGGATTAACCCCGTCGACCTCGACCGGGCGCTTCGGGCGCCTCACGACACCGGAGTGAATGTATGAACCCGCGAAGAAAAGACCGTCTCGCCGCTGCGGGAGCCGCCCTCGCGCATCAGAAAGAATGGTTCGCGGGGCTACACGAACATGTCGCTGCGGGAGGAAAATTTGCCCTGGTCAACGCGGATACCCCGCATGAGATCCTCAGGGCGTTCGACATTCCTTATGTGGTGAATCAGTGGTGGTCTTCGATAGCGTCCTCTCGCTCGGGCGCCCAGCGCTATCTCGATTTCTTGGCGGAGCGAGGGCTTCCGCGCGATTCCGATCAGTACAACGCGATCGGGCTGGGTTCGGTGTTCGATCCAGACCCCTCAACGGCGCCGTGGGGCGGCCTGCCCCGGCCATTCCTCGTGCTCGGCGACATCACGGGGGATGTGACCCGCAAGGTTTTCGACATGTGGGGTGAGCAGGATGGGGTCACGTTCTTTCCCTTTGAGAACGCAGCAGAGGCCACCGCGGAGCCCGAGTGGTGGACAACTTTGCCGCACGACTGGGAGCGGCTAACGGGCGAGGCTCGCATTGATCTGCTGGTGGATGAGCTGCGCGAACTGATCGACTTCTTGGAGCGAGAGACGGGCACCACCTTCGATCCGGCAAAGCTTGCGGCGATCATGGAGATTGGCAATGAGCAGGCCGAGTGGAACCGCCGCACGCGGGATCTGCTGGCCGACGCGACGCCGTGCCCTGTCAGCGTGAACGACAGCATCTCCGCCGTGATGGTGCCGCAGTGGCACCGAGGCACCGAATGGGGCCGTGATGCCGCCAAGGCGCTTTATCACGAGGTGGAGGCGCGGATCGCAGCGGGTGATGCGCTCGCGAATCCCGAGCGTGCACGCCTGATGTGGGTGGGGCGGGGGCTTTGGTTCGATCTCGGTTTCTACCGGCACTTCGAGCACGAGTATGGAGCTGTGTTCGTGTGGTCTATGTATCTTGCTATCGCGGCCGACGGGTATGCCCGGTACGGTGATGACCCATTGCGCGCCCTCGCCGCTCGATTTGTGGGCTTTCACGAGCACCTCTATGTGGCGCCCATGTCGGCGGAGTGGTACGTGGACCAGGCGAAGCAGCACAGGGTTGATGGCGTGGTTCACCTGGTCTCGCAGGACCCTCGGGGCAATTGGGCCACAACCAGAGCGCTCGAGGCTGCGGGAATCCCCGTGATCGAAGTCCACGCAGATAACGCCGACGACAGCGCCTACGACGTTGACGAATTCCGCGGACGCGTTGCGACGTGGCTCTCGGAAAGTGTGCTGAGCTCCGCTAACGTAGAGGCGCTATGAACAACAGACCGGGGGGAGCAGTGGACATGGAGTTCCTGCCACCGGGGCCACGCCTGCCGAGGTCTACCACCGGTCGAGAGCCTCAATACCTGATCGTCACGCTGCTCGGCGACTACTGGTTTGGCCGCCAGGAGAAAATCCCGTCCTCTGCCCTGGTGAGCCTGCTCGCCGAGTTCGATGTGACGGAAAGCAGCGCCCGCCAGGCCATGCGGCGTCTCACCAACCGCGGGTTTCTCGTCCAAGACAAAGTGGGGCGCACCACCTACTACGGAATCCCGGAGCGGATGTCGGAGTCGACTGTCGCGCGGAGGCGCAGGGTGCTGCGCTTTGGCACAGAGTTCACCGACTGGGACGGCTACTGGACGGTGGTCTCGTTCTCTATCCCGGAAAAGGATCGAGACGTGCGCCGTCTGCTGCGAAACGGCCTGCGCGACCTCAAGTTCGGGCTTCTCAATGACGCCATCTGGGTCTCTCCTCATCATCGGTCAGAGCAGGCGACGGCGCTGCTCGATCAGCTCAACGTTGCCGACGCGAGCGTGATGCGGGCGAAGATTCTTGATCGGCCCGGGCGCGAGCAGTCGTACGTCGACGTTTTTGACCTGCGGCAGCTCGAACTGGACTACCACGCCTTCATCGATCGCTATGAGCCCATGATTGATAAGGTTGCGGCCGGCCAGATCGCGCCGAGCGATGCCCTAGTTCTTCGCACAGAAGTCATGAGCGAATGGCTGCAGTTTCGCCAGGTTGACCCAAGCCTTCCGGCACCACTGCTGCCAGCTGACTGGCCGCGCACGCGCGCACGTGAGGTTGCCTACCGGATTTACGATGAGCTCGGCACGACGGCAGAAGGTCGCTTCCGGCAGATCATCGCCGCCGTTGACCGTGACCTCGCAGCCCTCGCTTCGCACCACACGTCGCGAGACGCCTAAGCGCCCAGACGCCCAGACCGCTAGACGCCCAGACCGCTAGGCGGCGGTCACTCGCAGGGGCACGGACTGCGCCCCGACCTCTGGCATGCGCGTGGTCTCGATTTCGCCGGCAAGTTCGATCGACGACGTGCGAGAGAGCAACTCTTCAAGAGCGATCCGCAGGCTTAGCCGGGCTAGCGCCATCCCGACGCAGCGGTGGCGTCCCCGCCCGAATCCGAGGTGCTGCATGATGTTGGATCTGTCCAGAATGAACTGGTCAGGGTCGGGGAAGACCGTCTCGTCGCGATTCGCGGAGGCATAGACGAGCGTGACAGGTTCGCCGGGCTCGATTGTGCGCCCGTGCAAGGTGACCGGTTCAGAGACCGTGCGGGCAAACCCTCGATACGGCGTGTAGAGGCGCACAAACTCCTCGATCGCTGCGGGGATGAGGTCGGGGTTCTCCCGGAGTTGTTGCTGAAGCTCGGGGTCCCGCGCCAGGTGAATGCAGATGCCTCCCAAAAGGATGGGAGGGGCAACCATCCCCACAACGAGCGACTGCCTGAGCGCGCCGACGACCAGCTCCTCGCTGAGGGGTTCTCCCTCGAACTCTTCAGCGAGAAGTGAACTGGCGGGGTCGAGCTCTACCGGCCGAGGGTTCTGCTTTCGGTCGGCGACGAGGGCGCGAGCCATGTCGTACATCTCGTTGCTCCTGGCCGTCACCTCTTCGGCATCCTGGCGACGCCATGCGTCCACCCATTCGCTGGCGGTGTCGGCCAGTCGATAGACGTCGTCGTGGTCGAGGTTCAACCACTCCGCGGCAGTGAACGCAGGGTAAATCGTGCCAAATGTCTTGCAGATGTCGCTGGTTCCCGCCTCGATGAACGGTGTGATCTCGCGGGCAGCATGCGCGCGAAGTTGAGGTTCGATGCGGACGAGGCGTGAATGGTGCAGCGTGCGATCGAGTGCGCGTCGAAAGGGGGAATGGGCAGGTGCGTCAAGGTTGAGAGGAGGGCGCCTGATGCCCCTCGGGTCGCTGGGCACCACCGCTCTGACCGAAGAGATGAACAGATCGGAGTTCTTGGCCGCCGCTTCGACGTCGGCAAACCGGGTAAGTGCCCAAAACCCGCCGTATTCGTTGGAGTGCGCAACCGGGCATTGTGCCCTCAGATCGCGATACACCTCGTGAGGGCTATCGAACGTCTCTGGCGCCCGCGCATCGAAGTCATCGGGAATCTCTGTCACGGCTGAGTCTGGAGTGGTGTTCATGAATGCGCGCCTCTTTTGCCTA
The DNA here is from genome assembly GCF_056262345.1 of Homoserinimonas sp. Taxonomy (NCBI): domain Bacteria; kingdom Bacillati; phylum Actinomycetota; class Actinomycetes; order Micrococcales; family Microbacteriaceae; genus Homoserinimonas; species Homoserinimonas sp. The sequence continues at coordinate 38,570 of NZ_JBACFR010000209.1, read as the reverse complement.
CGTCATTGCGGTCTCTATCACCATACCCATACCGGTCCCTAACGGTCACCTTATTGTCATGTGTTTTACGTGGCTGCACGGCTAGATCAATGATTTACGAGTGTACTGGGGGAGTGACGGCCCCGGAATCTCTCATTCCGCGCAGGCTGGCGGTATTAATGCGCGACATTTCTATTGACGTGCGGTAACGCTGCATGGATACTGTTGCGAATAGCCTGCCTCGCTCGCGCAGCTCGGTGAGGCAGCCCATCAATGGAGATTGGACGACCTGTGCACCCCAGGAACAAGTTCGCCGCCGCGGCCATTGCGGCCGCCATGGTCGCAGGGCTCAGCGCCTGTGCCCCAGCGACACCGCAGTCAGATACGAACGCTTCGAGCGACGCCGTGGCGGGCGGAGACGCCACGATCATCCTCGGCGTTGAAGCCGTCAGGGGCCTTGATCCCGCTTTTCTCTTCAACCTCACCCCGTCGGGTGACGCAAACCGGATGTCGGCCATCTTCGACGTGCTGTTTTGGTCAGACGCGAAAACGGGAGAAGTGCATCCGCAAATTGGAGAGTCACTCACCCCGAACGACGACGGCAGCGAATGGACCCTGAAGCTCACGGAGGGTGTGACCTTCACCGATGGAACGCCCCTCGACTCGGAGGCCGTGATCTTCAATTACGAGCGCATCCAGGACCCGGCCACGGCTTCGCCGTTGGCTGGCCTAATCGACGGGGCCAGCTTTAAGGCGGTCGACGAAACGACGCTGACGATTTCGCTCGCTGAATCTAACCTTCAGTTCGACAAGGTGCTCGCCACGAGCCTGACTCACATAGCGTCGCCTCAGTCGATCTCGACCGACGCCGACTTTGCTAACAACCCCGTCGGAGCCGGCCCCTTCATTCTTGAAGAATGGGTGCGCGACGACCACATGACGCTCGTGCGCAACGACGACTATTTCAAAGAGGGTGAGCCATACCTCGACTCGATCACGTTCAAGCCGATCAAAGACCCGACCCAGCGCATCAATTCGGTCTCGACCGGTCAAGCTCACGCCGCCATCCCGGGCTCTGAGCTCTCGTTCAAGCAGTCGGCGATCGACACTGGCCTTGAGGCATCGTCGGCTCCCACCGGCGGTGGCCCCATGCTCATCTTCAACGTCCAGCGCGCACCGTTCGATGACATCCGGGCTCGCCAGGCAGTACAGCGTGCCCTCGACATCACCGACCTCACCGCGGTCGTAGACCCCGGCTCCACAGCGCCCGACAGCTTTTATGGGCCGGACTCACCGTTCCACCCCGGCTCAAGCATCTTTGAGACACAGGATGCACAATCCGCGCAGAAGCTCTTCGATGAACTCGCCGACGAAGGCAAGGCCGTATCGTTCGCGATCACGATGCCGGGCAGCGGGTTCTTCACCAGGACGGCCGAATACCTGCAGAGCCGACTCGCGCAGTTTGACAATGTGAGCGTCACAATCGAAACGCTCGACAACGCCACGATTGACGAGCGCGTCTTTCGAAACCGTGACTTTCAGCTCTCGGCACAGATCGTGCCGGTAACCGACCCCGAGCCGAACCTCGCCAAGCTGCTCAAGACGGACGGGCAGACCAATTACATGGGGTATTCGAACTCGAAGGTCGATGCGGCACTCGATGCCGGGCGCGACTCGACTGACGAGTCTGATCGCAAGAGCGCCTATGCCCAGGTCGAGAAGATCATCACGGAGGAGGTGCCTGTGCTCATCGTTCGCAACCAGGAGGCATACACGGTGCACACCAAGGCGCTAAAGGGCCTGACCCTCCACGGCGACGGCTCGCTCCTGTTCGACCGACTGTGGTTGGCGGCCAACTAGCGTGACAGCTCTTCAGGGGGAGCGGATGCAGCGCCTTCGCATCCGCTCCCGTTCGTTCCTCGCTCGCTCGGCGCACCTCATAGCGGTGCTGCTGCTGGTGACTCTCGCTGGCACAGCGCTGTCGGATCTGATGCCGGGAAGCCCCGCCTCGATCATCCTCGGACCTACGGCCACCGACGAGGCCATCGCGCTACTCAACGCGCAGTATGGATTCGATCAGCCGCTGATGGTGCGATATCTGCAGTGGCTGGGTAACGCCATAACGGGTGACCTCGGCGTTTCGATCCAGTCCAACCAACCCGTCAGCGAAGTCCTGCTGCAGCGGTTGCCGGTAACCCTCGAGCTCACGATTTTGGCCCTGCTTCTTTCGCTGGCCATCGCGATTCCCGCGGCAGCGTATGCCGCGTCGCGAGAGAACGCTGCGTTCGATCGCGTCATGTCGGGGATCGCATCGGGGTTCATGTCGGTGCCGGTATTCGTGGTCGGCGTGATGCTGGTTTATGTTCTCGCTGTGGCGACGGGTTGGTTTCCCGTCGCGGGCTGGGCTCCACTATCTGCCGGACTCAGCGCCAATCTCCACTACGCCTTTGTGCCCGTTCTCGCGTTAGCGCTGGGGGAGTTCCCCGCCTTCTATCGTTTGCTTCGAAGCGACGTGATCTCTACCCTTCGCGAAGACTTTGTTCAGACGGCTACCGTACGCGGTCTTCCGCGAAGCTACATTCTGCGGCGACACGTGCTGCGACCCTCGTCCTTCTCACTCATCACCGTCGCCGCCGTCGCCTTTGGGCGCCTGCTCGCCGGATCTGTTGTGGTCGAAAGCATGTTTGCTCTGCCCGGCCTGGGCAGTCTCGCTCTGCAGTCGATCCCCGCAAAGGACATCCCGATGATCCAGGGAATCGTTGTGCTCGTCGCTGTCACCTACGTGCTGATCAACGCGGCAGTCGATGCCACCTATGCCCTTCTCGACCCCAGGATGCGACGATGACGACCGAGACCATAACGGGCCACGCGACCAGTGGGCCACCCTCACAGCGGCCGGTATCGGCACGCACCCCAGCAGCCCGTCTGGCCTCTCGGTGGCGCGGAGGTTCACTCGGACGTCGCATCGGGCTTGGCCTAGCTATCGGGTGGATCTCTCTTCTCGGAGTGCTCGCTGTGGTCGCCGACATGCTACCGATGCCAGCGATTGACGAGCCCGTCGGAGGTCCCAGCATTCCGCCTTTCTCGGGCGATGGCCCGCTGCTCGGCACCGATGCCATCGGGCGGGATATGGCCGCTCGGCTCATTCACGGCATCCGAATCTCCATCGCAGTCGGCGTTGGTGCGACCGCTATCGCGATCGTGGTCGGAGTCCTTCTCGGGCTCGTGGCTGCGTACTCGCGTGGCGTGATCGAATCGACGATCAATGTGGTCACCGACACGGTGCTCGCATTCCCCCCGCTGCTTTTGCTGCTCGCGCTGGCGACCGTCGTAACCCCCGGGGTGACAACCCTCGTCATTGCCCTCGGACTGCTCTTCGTTCCGCCGTTTGTGCGGTTGACCAGAGCCGCAGCGCTGACCCAACTCGGCAAGGACTACATCACGGCCTCTCGTTCGCTGGGCGCAGGGCACCTGCGAATCGTCTTTCGGGAGCTGTTGCCGAACAGCATTCAGCCGATCATCTCGTACTCGGTCGTTGTCGTCGCGATCATCATTGTGATCGAAGGCTCCCTGAGCTTCTTGGGGGTTGGCGTGCCAGCGCCGGCACCGAGCTGGGGATCAATGATCGCCTCGGGCAAGGACAACCTCAGTCGAGCTCCGCACTTGGTGGTAGCGCCCTCGCTCATGATCTTCTTCACCGTTTTTGCATTCAACTCTGTCGGCGATCACCTACGTCGCCGGATGTCGGCGGGAGGCGATTCATGAGCGTGCCACTCCTTCAGGTAACCCAGGCACGGTGCGAGATCCCCACACCACGCGGCGATGTCGTCGCACTGGGTGGGGTGGATCTCACCCTTAGAGCCGGTGAGATCCTCGGCCTTGTCGGCGAGTCCGGCTCGGGAAAGTCGACCCTGGCCAAGTTGATCATCGGTGCAAAGGCGCCCGGGGCCAGAACATCGGGCAGCGTCGTGCTCGATGGTGTCGATCTAGAAGCGCTTCGCGCGGAGGAAGCCAGACGAGTGCGGGGTCGCCGCATCGGCATCGTTTTTCAAGACCCCATGATGGCTCTCAACCCCGTGGTGCCGATCGGGCGCCAGATTACGGAAGCTGCGATTTACAATCGCGGTATCAGCCGCCAACAGGCGGTTGCCGAGGCCATCGAGCTACTCGGGCAGGTGGGCATTTCGGATGCCGCGCAGCGGCTGCGGCAGTATCCCCATCAGTTCTCTGGTGGGCTACGGCAGCGCATCACGATCGCGATGGCGCTCGCCTGCGACCCCGACATCCTCATCGCAGACGAGGCGACCACGGCGCTCGACGTCACAGTGCAACGGCAGATTCTCGATCTTCTCAGCACGCTTGCGCGCGACCGGTCGCTCGCCATGATCATGGTGAGTCACGACCTCTCCGTGATCGCCGGTCGCACCCACACGACGGCGGTCATGTATGGCGGCCTGATCGTGGAGTCCGGCCCGACCGTGCAGGTTTTTGAAGACCCGCAACACCCGTACACGGCAGCTCTGCTCGATGCGATTCCACGCATCGACGCTCCACCCCACAGCAGGCTCATAGCGATCGCTGGCAACCCGCCCGACCTCTCGCGCCTGGGCGCAGGGTGCCCATTCGCGCCTCGCTGCGCCAACGCGGTAAGCGCGTGCGCCACCTCTGCTCCGCCGGTTGCGCACGACGCAGCGGCGCGCACCCTCCGTTGCTACAACCCAGTGCGAAAGGCGGGCTGAGATGGCTCTGCTTGAAGTGACCGATCTGGTCAAGCGATTCAAAGTTGCCGGAGGCACGATCGAAGCCTCATCGGGCGTGAGCTTCACGCTGGAACGTGGGGAGACGCTGGCGCTCGTTGGCGAGTCTGGGTGCGGCAAGTCCACAACCGGCCGCGCAATTCTCCAGGTACCCGGCCCCGACTCCGGCTCAATTCGCCTGCGGGGAGAGGAGCTGGTCGGACGAGCGCCGCGCGAGACTCGGCAGCAGCGGCGCGCTATGCAGATGATCTTTCAGGATGCGAGGTCGTCGCTGAATCCTCGACGCCGAGTTCGCGATCTAGTAGCCGAGGGCTTGCTCATCGCGGGAGTAAACAGGCATGACGCTGCCATACGGGTTGATGAGATGCTCCGCAGTGTTGGCCTCGATCCCGACCGCGTCGGCGATCGGAGGGCCTCGGAGTTCTCTGGCGGTCAGTGCCAGCGCATCGCGATTGCCCGAGCGATGGTGCTCCGACCCGAGATTCTCGTGTGCGACGAGCCGGTGGCCTCTCTTGATGTCTCCGTGCAGGCGCAGGTAATCAATTTGCTGCAAGAAATGAAAGAGCAGCACGGCCTCTCGATGTTGTTCATTTCGCACGACCTTTCTGTCGTGCGCAACATCAGCGACAGGGTCGCGGTGATGTACCTCGGCCGAATAGTCGAGATGGGCACGGTCGACGAGGTGTATTCCCGGCCTAGGCACCCCTATACCCGTGCGCTTCTCGACTCCGTTCCCGTGGCGGACCCTCACAATCCCTCGCGGGGCCAGGCTCTTGTCGGCGACCTGCCCTCACCCATGAATCCGCCGAGCGGATGTCGCTTCCGCACGAGGTGTCCGCTGGCTCAGGAGGTGTGTGCCACAACGGTTCCCCCGCTCGTTGCGGCAGCTAATGGCCATCTCTCGGCATGCCATTTCGCGCTCACCGACGCAGCATGACCCGCGAGACTGTTCGTTTAGCGGACTGGGCATCGACCCTCACCTTTAACGATCTCGGTGACGACGTGGTCGACACCGTTGTGCGACACACCCTCGACGCGGTCGGGTCGATGATCGTCGGCGGAACGCAGCCGTGGACGCAGCGGATGCGGGCATATGTCGATGCGGAATCGCCAGACGGCCTCTGCACGGTGCCGTTTTTGACGAGAAAGATCAGGCCGGAATGGGCGGCCCTTGCCGGGGCGACCGCCGCGCACGGGTTCGAAATTGATGATTACGCGCTGCCCGGCCTATCGCACCCCGGAAGCGTGGTCGTGCCAACGGCACTTGCGCTGGCGGAACACTACGGCCGCGACGGCGCCGATGTCATCGCCGGCCTCGCAGCAGGGTTCGAGACCACCGTGCGGTTTGGGGAGGCCTGCACTCCCTCTCTCACGAGCGACAGGGGATTCCATGTGACCAGCGCGCTGGGGGTGTTCGGCTCGGTCGCCGTCGCAGCGAGGCTCGTCGGGCTCGACAGCGAGCAGGCACTTGCCGCTTTCGGCATCGCCGCCTCCCATGCGAGCGGCACAACCGAGTTCACCAGGACGGGTGGCGACATCAAACGCGTCCATGCGGGAATGGCCGCGGCCGCGGGCATCCGCTCGGCCTCTCTCGCAGCTGCAGGGCTCACCGGCCCGACCGCGGCAATAGAGGGGGAGCGCGGTTTTCTTAGGGCGTTTGTCGCTTCACCGCGCGCGGATGCTCTCACGGACCTGCTCGGCGAACGGTGGGCGCTCGGAGGGCTCGCGCTTAAACGCTGGTGTGTGTGCGCGGGGCTCCAGGCGCCGCTCGACGCGCTCGACCAAGTGCTCACCGAGCACGCCATCGCAGCATCAGACATCGTGGACATCACAGTGGGGTTCGATCGCGCGACGCTCGCTCACGTCGGGCACATCGGCGGTGCACCCCGAGACATGACCGAAGCGCAGATGAGCGTGCACCATGCGGTCGCTCTGCGTGTGGTCGCCGGGGGCAACGACCCCGAGCACTACCTGAGGTTCCAGAACGGACTCGACGTGAGAGCAATCGCAGAGCGGGTTCGGCTCGTTGTCGATGGTGAGTCAGATCGAGAGTTTCCTGCCCGACTCATCGCTGAGGTTGCGGTCACAACGAGGGACGATCGCTTCGTTGCCCGCGCGGAGGCGCCCGGGAGCCCAGCGCGGCCCTTGGACCACGCAGCCACCGTCTCTAAGTTTCAAACGCTCTGCGAGCCCATCATCGGCGAGGTAGCAGCGCGCCGTGTCGTTGCGGCCGTCGACGATCTCCCCAATGGTGGCCGTGCCGCCGCCATTCTTGATCCCATCCGAAAGGCATCATCAGCACCATGATCCGCTTCACCGCAGTCGGGGATATTGGCCCCGAACGCCCCAATGTCGACACGCTATTCGAGAAGGTGGCCGATCACATCCGAGAGGCCGACATCGCATTCATGCAGCTTGAGATGACCCTCACCGAGCGCGGGCAGCGGGTGCCGCAGACCAAGCACACGTCTCGCACGCATCCTGATGCAGCCAAAGCCTTTCGGCGGGCTGGCTTCACGATGGCGTCGTGGGCGAGCAACCACGCGCTCGACTGGGGTACGGAGGGTTTTCTCGACACGATAGATGCGCTGGAAGCGGCCGATATCGTGCCCCTTGGGGTGGGTCGTACCCTCGCCCAGGCTCGAAGAATCCGCGTCGCAGAGGTAGACGGCGTGCGGGTTGCCGTTCTCGCATACTGCAGCATCCTGCCTGCGGACTATTGGGCGACACACAACAGGCCAGGGGTGGCCCCGCTTCGGGCTTTTACTGTGCATGAGCCTGCTGAGCCAGACCAGCCGGGCACACCGCAGCGAATGTTTACCTTTGCGCATCCGGATGATCAGCGCGGCCTGGTCGAGGACATCGCACGCGCCAGAGAAATCGCCGATGCCGTAATAGTCTCTGCGCACTGGGGCATCCACTTCACCCACGCCGAGCTCGCGGATTATCAGCGCGCCCTGGGGCACGCCGCAATAGACGCTGGGGCAGACCTGGTCATTGGTCACCACGCCCACATCCTCAAGGGCGTCGAGGTGTACAAAGGCCGCGCCATTTTTCATAGCCTGGGCAATTTTGCTATCGAGCTCCCCATGGACGAGGAACACGCAAACCGGCCGTCATTCCGCCACCTGCTCAGCCTGCACCCGGGGTGGGAGCCCGACATCGGTGGCATGTTTAACTTTCCGCCGGACTCCCGCAAATCGATGATCGTGAGCTGTGACATCGATCGTGCCGGGGTCTCCCGCGTCCGATTTCGGCCGGTCATCATCGACAGAATGGCCGTGCCCGAGATGGTGGATTCAGACGATCCGAGATTTGCCGAGGTTGTCGACTACGTGCAGCGCATCACTGCTGACGCGGGTCTGGTGACCGTTTTCGAGGTCGAGGGCAACGACGTCATTGTGGCGCGTTAGGCGCGAACGAAGTCCAAAGGAACCGATCGGGTGCCCCACTCGGCCCAGATCGCCATTTCTGGTTCGCCCGCGGAGGTAAAGCTGGCGCTCCGTTTGAGGGCTTCCTCGAGCGTGACGACCATCATCATGCGGGCGAGGGGCGCACCGGGGCAACTGTGCGTGCCTCGGCCGAATGAGATGTGTTTGGAGATGTTGGGTCGGTTGAGCACGAAGCTCTCCCCATCGGGGAAAACCGTTTCGTCGCGGTTTGCCGAGGTATAGACGAGCGCGATCGGGTCGTCCTTTCGGATGAGCTGCCCCTGCAGCACGACGTCTTCACGTGCCGTTCTGGCCATCCCGCGGTAGGGAGAATACAACCTCAGAAACTCCTCGACTGCGGCGGGGATAAGCGAGGGGTCTGCTCTTAACCGGTCCTGAAGCTCTGGGTCGCGGCTCAGGTGCACAAACATGTTGCCGATGAACACACTGGGAGCCACCATGCCGGTGACTATGAGCTGTCGCACGCATCCGAGAATCATGGCAGGGGGCAGCGGCTCGCCGTCGGGGCGGGCGGCAAGCAGGGCCGCTGTTAGATCGATGTCGGGGTCGTAGTCGCCGGCGATGCGGTCGTCGATGATCGTCTGGGCAATCTCATAGAGCTTGGCGCTGAGCCCTTTGACCACGTCGTGATTGAGCACCTGGATGGCGTCGACATAGGTGCCCGTAACCGATTTGATGAGCTCGGATGTTTCAACATCGAGGTTAAAGAAATCGGCAAAGACATAGGCGGGAAACCGGTGAGCGTACTGCGAGCACACGTCGGCCCAGCCTGCGTCGATCAAGGGGTCGAGCAGGGATGCCGCCGATTCGCGCACACGCGGCTCAAGTGCCCGCATGCGGGGCGGGGTGAACGCCTTGTTGATCACCCGGCGGTACTCCGTGTGCTCTGGCGGGTCGAGGTGGAGCGGAGGCCTGACCCCAGTGAAGGCGAACTTAGGAATCGCATTCTGCTTCGAGGTTGTGAAGCGCTCGATGTCGGTGATCACATCAACGACGGCGTCGTATCCGATCGCAGCCCAGAACCCGTCGTACTCCTGGCTGCGCATGACGGGGCAGCGCGACCGCAGCTCGCGAAACTCTTCGTGGGCGCTCGTAAAGGTTTCGCCCGGTCGAACGGGGTCAAAGTCGTGGTCGTCGCGGCGCGAGCCGGAGAGTGCGGTGTCGATCATGGGAGCTCCTTGCTGGTGGGGGCAGTGCGGGTGGTGGTGTCGGCCGATCAAGGGTCGTGCGGTGCCCTGCGGACAGCGCACCGCACGACCCTTGTTGCTGGCTATCCGACGCCGAGCAGCGAGTTGATCTTGGCTACGGTCGCATCGTCGACGGGGCCAGGGCTCACCCAGCCATCGACCATGTTGAGGCCGAATGGCGAACCAGCCCCCGACTCCTCCGCGACCACGTTGCTGCCTTCTTCTGTGAGCAAGAAGTGAGCAAACAGGCGGGCGGCGTTAGGGCTCGGGCTCTTCGCCGAGATTCCGACGGCGATCTCCGGGCCAGTGGTCGGGCCGAGAAGCGCAGCCTCGACGGGCGCTCCCGAGGCCTTGAGCGTGTTGACAATGGCAAGCACGCCAGGGTGAGCGAGGTCGCCCTCGCCGGCCGCTACCCCCTGAGTGGTGTTGACAGCGCTGTTCATCCAGGTCGGCTCATTCGCGCCAACCTTGGCAAGGAAGTCCTCGCCGAACTCCTCGATCATGAGTGACCAGAAGGTGAGATTGGCTGGTGACGATGAGGGCTCGGCGAAGAGTAGCTTGCCCTTGTATTCGGGTTTGGCGTATTCCTCCCAGCTTGTTGGCGCCTTTGCGACATTGTCGGTGTTGTAGACGAGCTGGGTTGGAACGAGGCTCACGATGGCGGCCCCACCATCGTTGCGCACATAGTCCGCTGGGTAGTCCTCGAACCCGGGGATTTCTGAGTCGGCGAGAGAGGCAAGCCACCCCTTGTCGAGGGCGTCGGCGAAGAAGGGCGAGTGCGTGAGCATGATGGCGTCCGCCACGGTTGCTCCGGCCTCGGCCTCGGTGGAGTACTTCTGTGAGAGATCGGCGGAAACTAGCCGGAGGGTGTTCACCTGGATGCCATATTTTTCAGTGAAGGCCGCACCAACCGCGCGGAGTGCTGCCTCGTCGATGATGCCGTAGAGCGTGAGGCTGCCCTCGTCTTTAGCCGCGTCGATGAGTTCCTGTAGGGCCGGGTCTGAGACAGCAACATCGTCGCTGGGAGTCTCCGTATCTCCGGCCGTGCTGCATCCTGCGAGCAGCAATGATGCTGCGATTCCTGCGGCAATGGCCGCTGTGCGAATCTTCATTGATTGCCTCCTTATGGGTTGAGTGAGTGGTGCGGGTTGATGGTGCTGACGATGGAAGCGGAGGGTTCTCAGCCGACCTTCGTGGTGATGCCAAACCGCGATTTACGGCGGGCATAGGCCATGACGATGGCGAGCACAGTTGCCGTGATCACCACGAGCACGGTCGAGAGCGAGGCGAGCAAGGCATACGAGCCGCCGTTAAAAACCTCGAGGATGCGAAAGCCCACAACGGGGTTGCCCGTGCCGGCGAGGATCGCCGACGCCGTGAGATCGCCGACCATGCGGATGAACAAGAGCGCCCACCCGGCGATAAGGCCGGGAACCATGAGCGGCAAATAAATGCGCACGAAGGTGCGGAAGGGTGAAGCGCCCGAGATGGCAGATGCTTCTGGCAGCTCCCTGCCTACGCCGCTGACCGCAGCATCCGCAGCGATAGAGGCCTGCGGCAAGTACAGCGCGAGGTATCCAATGAGCAGAATGATGAGGGTGCCCGAGAGGGAGAACGGCGGGGAGGCAAGTAACAGCAGAATTCCGACCGCGATAACCATGTTCGAGACGGCCGCCGGCATCTTGATGCCGAGGTCGAGTCCCCGGGCGAATGGTGTGCGGTTGCGAGCAACATAGAGCGAGACGAGCGCAGCGGCGACGATTCCGATGAGCCCGCCTATGATGCCTAGCCCGAGGCTGTTGAGAAGCGCTTGCCGTGTGAGGTAGTCGTCGATTACCGCGATGCGGAGGGCGTCGAGGCTGAGGCTGTCCCACCCGATCTTGGGGGTCCAGTAGCCGTTGAGTGACACGATTACGAGGGCTGCCATCGGCAGGATGGTCGACCCGAACATGTAGATGAGCATGAGTGTGCGCAGCGGCCACTTCCACGCGCCGAGCTGCGTAACGTTCGACCTCGCGCCTTTGCCGTTCATGGTGGCGTAGCGCCCCTTGCGCAGGATTCGAACCTGAAGCGCATAAGCCAAGCCGACGAAGATGACGACGAAGGCGCTCAGCCCGACCGCGACATCCGTCTCTGGCGGGTACGTAAAGGTGAGGAGCTTGACGATGCGAACCGAAAGCACGTCGATTCCCGCTGGAGTGCCGATGATCGAGGGAATCGAGAACATGCCGAAGCCGAACCATACGCAGAGGAGCATGCCTGCACCGATGCCGGGGGCAATCGCCGGCAGGGTCACCCGCGTGAGGGTGCGAAACGGGCGTGCGCCACTCAGCCTGGATGCCTCTTCGAGGCTGCTGTCGAAGGTGCGAAGGCTCGCAGAGACATTCATATAGACGAAGGGGACCGCGTAGAAGGCGAACACCATGATGAGTCCGTACCAGCTGTTGATGTCGAACGGACCGGTTTCGATCTGGATGCCGAACATGGCCATGAAGTCGCGGAACCACGCGTTGAGCAGACCGGCACGAGGCGAGAGCAGCATGGTCCAGCCGACGGCACCGGCGACGGGGGGCAGCAGGAATGGCAGGAGAGGGAGCGCATCACCGACGATGCCCATCCTCGCCGTGGTTCGCTCGTTGAGCCAGGCGAGTGCGACACCGATGATGACGGCGACAATCGTGCTGCCGCCGACGACTATAACCGTGTTGAGGATGAGGGCGCCGAGGTCGGGCACGGCCAGAGTGCGAGCGATCGGCCCAAGCGTGAAGTGCCCGTCGACCCAGAACATGCCGATCAGCACTCGCGTGAGGGGCACAACCACGATGGCGATGAGCGCCAGGGCGATGGCGACGGTTATGGCGTCGAATGCCCCGACTTTGCGCAGTCTTCTCGTGCGCGACATGCCTAATATCCCGTCGTGATCGAGGCGGTTACGGCTTCTCCGCCGTCGGTGATCGGCAACACGCGAACGTCGGTGGCAGCCACGCCGAGCCAGGTGGCGGCGTGCGGGTCAAACTCTTCTGAGCGTGGGCTCCACACCCGAGCGGTCATCGCGTTGCTCCTCACGAGATATTCGGTGTGCGAGCCGACAAACATGGACGCGTCGACGGAGACCAGCCAACGGTTCGCCACACTGGGTTCCTCGGCTCCGAGCATTCCCCGCTCCGGGCGCCACAGTGCAACAGCGGAATCGCCAACGTCAAGGCGTGCGGAGGTGTCGGTCGAGACGATGCGCCCGTGCTCAGTGTCGAGCACGATGTGCGCCGCGGTGACCTCGATTACACGGCCCTCGCTCTCGTTGATGGCGCCGATGAAGCGGGCGACATAGCGGGTGGCCGGTGCCGAGTAGATCTCTCGAGGGGTCGCGAACTGTGCGATGCGACCGGCATCAACCACAGCGATGCGCGTGGCGAGCTCCATGGCCTCCGTTTGGTCGTGGGTCACGAAGAGAGCCGAAAAGCCGAGTCGTTTCTGCATCGACACCAGTTCGAGTCGCAGTTGCTCTCGCACCTTGGCGTCGACGTTCGAGAGTGGCTCGTCAAACAGAATGAGCTCATCGTTGGAGACGAGGGCACGAGCGAGCGCGACGCGCTGCTGCTGCCCGCCGCTCATTTGGCTCGGATACTGTTCCTCGAGCTCGGGGATGCCCACCTGGGTGAGCGCCTCCCGAACGCGCGCGGCAACCTCTGCCTTGGTGAGCCTGACACCTTTTCGACTGGTGAGCGGGTAGGCGACGTTCTTGAATACGGTCATGTGCGGCCACAGTGCATAGGACTGAAAAATCATGCTGATGCCGCGACGCTCCGGCGGTGCCGAAATGCCGAGTTCCGATGAGAACTGGGTGCGTCCCCCGATGTCGATCGTGCCGTCGTCGGGGGTCTCTAGACCGGCGATTGTGCGCAGCAGCGTGGTTTTGCCGCATCCGCTCGGCCCGAGAAGCACAATGAACTCGCCAGGGTCCACGTCGAACGACACATCGTTGATGGCCAACACTTCTGTTCCGTCTTCTCGGCGGAAGCGCTTGCGCAGCTTGTCGACTCGCACGGCTGGCGGTGTCTCCGCCGAGGGGGAGGGCGCTGGCGTGTTGCTGCGCGTCAGTGTGCTGGGCATGAGGATCTCCATCGATTCGCGGTGCCATGGCCGGGCGCTGTGCGCAGGGGCCTCTTACTACTGTTCACAAACAGTAGCTCTCGGTAATCATTGTGTCTATCAATTATTGCTGTAGCTGCTGTACTTGCACTCAAAACGGACCTAATCGACCCCTTGAGGCGAGCCGACAATTGGGAAATGGGCTACGTCGTGTGAACGAACGGTGCACTGGTCGTCCCCTTCGCGCGCCCACTCGCTGGGCAACTCACGCTCTGGAGTTCCCTGCGGTCTTTCAGAGGGTGCGCAGAAACTGGGAGGGCGCTAGAGCAACGGGAGCACGACAATGACGACCGAAAGCAGACGAGTGCGCATGGTCGACCACGACCTGCGAGACAGGGGCATCCGAGACGAGAGGGTGCTCGCTGCGATGGCGCGGGTGCCACGCGAGGAGTTTGTGCCGCAGTATTCGCGCGCCTCGGCCTATGACGATAACCCCCTTCCGATCGGAGATGGCCAGACCATCTCCCAGCCCTACATCGTGGCGTTCATGGCGGAGGCGGCGCGCATCGCCCCTGGCGACACGGTGCTCGAGATCGGCACCGGATCTGGCTACGGCGCGGCGGTGCTTGCGAGCCTCGCGGCCGAGGTCCACACGATAGAAAGGCATGCAACCCTGGCGGCGCGGGCGGCCGAAACCCTGAAGCGTGTCGGATTCGACACGGTGCAGGTCCATGTGGGAGATGGAACGGTGGGCCTCGCCGATGCTGCACCGTTCGATGCGATCGTGGTCACGGCAACCGGCCCGGAGATACCATCGCCGCTCCTTGAGCAGCTTGCGGATGGTGGTCGTATCGTCATGCCCGTGGAGCGCCGCCGCGGGCACCAACAACTCATGCGGGCAACGAGAAGCGGCGACGACTTTGCTGAGGAGAGCCTTCTCGGGGTGGTATTCGTTCCCCTCATTGGGAAGCACGGTTACCAGCACGGACGATAAGGCACTGCCGTGCTCCGGCGTTATTCCTCAGCGCCGAGGCGACCGTGGCTGCGGGGCAGGCGGAACCGTTTTGGCGGCGACTATGTCGTCTAACGCAATAGAAACGAGCCCGCGTTTGGTCTCGATAACGCAGTGCGTTGCATCCGTTTGCCGAAGAAAGCCGACAGCGTCGGTGAACCCGCCATCGATACGCGAGCGAACGACCACACGCGTGCCGAGCGCAAGGCTGGAAAGGTCGGTCACCACGCTGCTGGCTTGTAGTCCTTGAGAAAAACGCCGAAAAGATCGGTGCCCGCCTCGCCCATCACGATCGGGTCATAGACGCGGGCGGCTCCGTCCACGAGGTCGAGGGGGGCATGAAAACCCTCCTCGGCGAGGCGGATCTTGGTGTGGTGGGGGCGCTCGTCGGTGATCCACCCTGTGTCGACGGCGGTCATCAGGATGCCGTCGGTCTCGAGCATTTCTCCCGCGCTCGTGCGGGTGAGCATGTTGAGAGCGGCCTTCGCCATGTTGGTGTGCGGATGCCCCGGCCCCTTGTAGCGGCGAGCGAACTGGCCCTCCATGGCAGAGACATTGACCACGTACTTGCGCCGGGAAGGCGATGCGGCCATAGCGGCGCGCAAGCGGCTGATCAGCAAGAACGGTGCCGTCGCATTGGCGAGCTGCACCTCAAGCATTTCGAGCGGCTCCACCTGCTGAACATGCTGGGTCCAGCTGTTGATGTGATCCTCGTCGGGGATGAGGCCTCCCGCATCGATTGCCGTGCCAGCGGCCAGCCGCTCGAGGGACGACGAACCCGCCATCATGGCCTCTGCTGCCAGGTGTTCGGCCGAAGTCTTCTTATCGGCGTCCACGGCAGTGCGGGCGAGCAGCGGATGCGCACTCACCGACGCAGCGATCGAGAGCGGATGCGCGTCATTGGTGTGCCCAAAGGTCACGAGCTCGGGCAGCGGGCCGTCGGGCAGCGGGGCAAGCTCCGCGTCGACGAGGGCGCTGTAGGCACCGGGCGAGCGACGCACGGTCTGGGCCGCGTTATTGATGAGGATGTCCAGCGGGCCCTGCGCCGCAACCGAGTCAGCGAGGCCGATGACCTGGGCGGGGTCGCGCAGGTCGATTCCGACGATTCGCAGGCGGTGAAGCCAGTCGCCGGAATCCTCAAGTGAAGAGAACCGGCGGACGGCATCACGAGGGAATCGGGTCGTAATGGTGGTGTGGGCGCCGTCGCGCAGCAGGCGAAGGGCGATGTGCATGCCGATCTTGGCCCGCCCGCCCGTGAGGAGCGCCCGTTTGCCGGTGAGATCGGCATGAGCGTTGCGCTTGGAGTGGCTAAACGCTGCGCACTCGGGGCAGAGCTGGTGGTAGAACGCGTCGACCTGCGTGTAGTGCTGCTTGCAGATGTAGCACGCCCGGGACTTGATGAGATGCCCGGCGACGGGAGCTTCGGTGCCGGATTCGAGGGGAACACCTCGCGTTTCATCGTCGATGCGGTCAGGAGCGCCCGTCGCGGTGGCCGCGACAACCGCGCGATCGGATTCCGCGATGACGGCGCGCTTTTCAAGCCGTCGGTTGCGCTTGACGGCCTTGAACATGCGTGCGGTCGCCTGGCGCACGGTGATGAAGTCGGGGTGCTCCTCGTCGATGTCATCCATCGAGGCGAGAACGCGAAGTGTTGTGGCGAGGTCGTCGGGATCGATAGCGACCTCGGGCAGGTCGGTCGACGATTCGGGTGCTGCAGTCATTGGGCTGATTCTACCTGGCTACGGCTGCAATTCCGCTGCGGAGCAGGGCCCGCGAGGGCGGGGCCGCGCGGGCTGTGGAATGCTCACGACGGGCGTAGGGTGAAAACGCCAGGCCAGCTTTGTTCACCCCCGATGACGGTGCGGAGGAACGCAATGACGAGCGATGATCACGCGGTCAACAGCGTCGCGCTCGTCGTCGTTCACGGCATGGGCCATCAGAAGTCGTCGGAGACGCTCCTGGAATGGGCGGAGCCGCTTGTGCGCCGCATCGAATGGAGGCTGGGTGTCGGCCAGGGTGTGCGGTTCTCGGATGTTGTGCTCGGTGACGATCAGCCAGGACGCGTGAGCATTTCCGCCCAATATCTCGACGAAAGCGGCCGAAGCAGAATCCTCGATCTCACGGTCACGGAGGCGCGCTGGTCTGATTCTTTTCTCGCGATGAAGCGCGGTGAGATTTTTAGCTGGGGCCTCGGGTTTCTCTGGCGGACCGTTGGTCGTCTCGGCGGGCACTTTACGCGCAACATGGGCTTGCTCGTCAGCGAGGCCAGGCCGCGCGGTCGCGTCGTCGGAGTGGGGTGGCGCATCCTCTGGTTAGTGCGGTGGATCTGGACGCTCATTGTGGGGGCGCTCGTCGCGGTTCTTGTGGCCGCGCTCTGGTGGTTTTTGTTCGTCGCGTCTCTCGTGCTGAGCGTGGCTTTGCTCGTGATCGGCCCGCTGCTGTTTTTGCCGGGGCTGGGGCGACTTCTGCAGGGGATGGTGGATGCCGTCGTCGACTTTGTCGGTGACGTCGCGGTGTGGACTCGCAGACCCGTGAGGGCTGCGGCAATGCGGCAGGCGGTGGAAGACTCGCTCACGGCTGCACGAGAGGGTCTCCCAGACCCGGCAACTGCTGAGACGCGGCTCATTGTGGTGGCTCACTCGGAGGGGGCGGCAATCACGGCCGATCTGCTCTTTAACCAACCCGACGGCATCCAACCGCCCCGCGTCGATGCTCTCCTCACGGTGGGTGCGGCGATCACCCTGCTCGGCGAGGCCCAGTGGGTGAAGGGCGCTACTCGCCCTGGCGCGGTGGCGGCGGCCGGAATCGGCAAGACACCCGTGCTCATTAATCCTGTGCGGGGATGGTCGCTTGCCGCTCAGCAGATTCGATGGCTCAACTTTTGGGGCATCTGGGACCCGTTCGCGGCGGGGCCGATCTCCACGGATGCGGCGGCTCGGCGGGAGCGCTGGTACGAGAGCTTTGGGCTGGAACCGCGGGGCACCCCCACCGCGAGGGGGCCGGAGGAGCACCCGCTACACAACACCGCGCTCCCTCTTACCGACCACCAGAGCTACGCCCAGAACATCGTGCAGGTGATCGACCCGTTGGCGCGCCTCGTGCTCGACTCGTCCACCGTGACGGGGCCACCATCGCCAGCGCAGACGGGCGCGATAACGCGCGATGCGGCGAAGGCTACGGGTGAGCTTCTGCGCACGCAGCTTCATGTCGAGGGTGTGCGCGCCCTCGGGCTCAATCGTGTGCTCGTGCTGTTCAGCGCAGCCCTGGTTGCGTTGGGCCCGGGCATCACGGCCGGTTTCGCGCAGTCGGTTCTGGATTCGTTGAGGGGCCTTATGGGGCAGGTGGGCGAGGCAGGCTGGCTTGGCTGGCTTCTCGGTGCCGACGGGGTGAACAAATATGTGGTTGCGGTGGCCTTCGCCGCGATCGGGCTGTGGCTCAACGAATTGCTATGGCGGCGATACGGCGCAATGGTGGCCTGGCGCAGATCGTCGGCGCTCGCCGCCGAGCGAAACGACGGCGAGCCTCCGCTCAAGGCGGAGTCGGTGTGGTGGGCGGGAACCGTGCTGAGGGGAGTCTTTCTCGGGAGCGCCATCTCCGCGCTGACGGCCGCGGGGCTGCAGCCGGGCTGGCTCATCGTGTGCGGCGTCGCGGCCGCAATCTTGTTTTTTGCACCGTGGCTTGGCCGCATCCCCCGCGTTGCCCCCGCTCGCCCGCCCTATGTGTCATAGCCCGCGTTAGCCCGGATAAAGCCGCGGGGTGTCGCCGCGGGACGCGAGAAACTCCCTGCCGAGTAGGGCAGGATCGAACCACGATGAATTCCGATGCGAGCACTCCCACCACCCGCCTGTTGCCGGAGCTCGCCCCTAGCCCCTGGGACCCTGACGCCGCATTCGATGCGTTTTCTGAGTGGGCAGAGGGGAGAGGGCTTTCGCTCTATCCCGCGCAGGAGGAATCGATCATCGAGATCGTCTCCGGGTCGAACCTCATCCTGAGCACACCGACGGGGTCTGGCAAGTCGCTCGTGGCAATCGGAGCGCACTTTGCGGCGATGGCGCAGGGGCAACGCAGCTATTACACGGCACCCATCAAGGCGCTCGTGTCAGAGAAGTTCTTCTCCCTCGTCGAGATCTTCGGCGCAGCGAACGTGGGCATGGTCACGGGCGATTCGAGCGTGAACGCCGACGCCCCCATCATTTGCTGTACGGCCGAGATCCTTGCAAATCTCGCCCTCCGCGAGGGTGCGGATGCCCAGGTGGGCCAGGTCGTGATGGACGAGTTTCATTTCTATGCAGAGCCCGAGCGTGGGTGGGCTTGGCAGGTGCCTCTGCTCACACTGCCCCGCGCGCAGTTCATCCTCATGTCGGCGACCCTCGGTGATGTGGATTGGCTCGCTCTCGACCTGAGCCGGAGAACGGGCCGACCGACCGCAACCGTCACAGGGGTCGATCGCCCGGTTCCTCTCCACTTCGAATATGTGACGACACCGGTGCATGAGACGGTCGAGGAGCTTCTGCAGACCCACCAGGCACCCGTCTACATCGTCCACTTTTCGCAACTAGCGGCCCTCGAGCGTGCTCAAGCGCTCACGAGCATCAAGGTTGCCAGCAGGGAGCAACGCGACGAGATCGCCGAGGCGATCGGCGATTTTCGGTTCACCACCAACTTTGGCCGCACGCTCTCTCGCCTCGTGAGATCGGGCATTGGTGTGCATCACGCCGGCATGCTCCCCAAGTATCGGCGGCTCGTTGAGCAGCTTGCCCAGCGAGGCCTCCTTCGTGTGATCTGCGGCACCGACACTCTCGGTGTCGGCATCAATGTGCCCATCCGCACCGTGCTGCTGACGGGTCTTACCAAGTTCGATGGAACGCGGATGCGCCAGCTCACTGCGCGGGAGTTCCATCAGATCGCGGGGCGAGCGGGGCGTGCGGGGTTCGACACGGCCGGCACGGTCGTCGTTCAGGCGCCCGAGCACGAGTCAGAGAATGCGAAGGCCGTGGCCAAGGCAGGGGATGACCCCAAGAAGCTGAAGAAGCTCGTGCGCAAGAAGGCGCCGGAGGGGTTTGTCTCATGGGGGCAGCCGAGCTTCGAACGGCTCATTGGTGCCGAGCCCGAGAAGCTCACGTCAACGATGAATGTGAGCCACTCGATGCTTCTCAACGTGATTGCGAGGGGCGGAGATGCGTTCGCCGAGACGCGCGCGCTGCTCGAAGACAACCACGAGCCTCGGCTCAAGCAGCTGGCGTTGCTGCGCCAGGCTCTCGCCATCTATCGCACCCTGCGCACCGCCGGGGTGGTCGAAGACGGCGGGGGAAGCATCCGGCTCACGGTCGACCTGCAGCCCAACTTCGCGCTGAACCAGCCGCTATCGCCGTTTGCGCTTGCCGTGTTTGACCTCATCAGCCCGGCTGAGAACGCCGACGGCTCAGTGGGGGAGTTCCCGCCAGGTTTTGCGCTCGACATCATCTCGATTTTGGAGTCCACTCTCGAAGACCCGCGGCCGGTGCTGTCCGCCCAGCAGTCGATGGCACGCGGCGAAGCGGTGGCTGCGATGAAGGCCGAAGGAATCGAGTATGACCAGCGCATGGAGCTGCTGGAATCGGTGACGTATCCGAAGCCCCTTGAGGAGCTGCTCGAGGCTGCATTCGCCACCTATCGTGCGTCGCAGCCGTGGGTTGGCGACTTCGAACTCAAGCCAAAGTCGGTCGTGCGGGATCTCTACGAGAGAGCCATGACGTTCAACGACTACATCGGCTATTACAAGCTCGCTCGCAGCGAGGGGCTTGTGCTGCGCTACCTGTCCGACGCCTATAAGGCCGCGCGGCAGACGATCCCGGATGAGCTCAAGAACGACGAGCTTCGCGACATTATCGAGTGGCTGGGCGAGATGGTGCGGCAGGTCGATTCGAGCCTGCTGGATGAATGGGAGGAGATGACCCACCCCGACCCCGAGCATCACAGTTCCGCGCCGGCGTTGCCCCCGACCCCGAGGGGCGTCACCTCGAACGAGCGAGCCTTTATGGTCTTGGTGCGCAACGAGATGTTCCGCCGTGTGCTTCTGGCCGAGCGCGAGGATTACGAGCAGCTCGGCGAGCTGGATGCGGCAAGTGGGTTCACGAGCGATGCGTGGCGCGAGGCCATGGACGGCTACTGGGCCGACCACGACGACCTGCTGACGGGTGCGGATGCCCGCGGTTCCGCCCTGCTCATCGTGGAGAAGGAGCCCGGAATGTGGCGTCTGCGCCAGATCTTCGACGACCCGGACGGCGATCACGACTGGGGAATCAGCGCGACGGTCGACCTCGCCGAGAGCGACGAGCAGGGCGTGGCGGTCGTTCGCATCACCGAGGTCTCGCGGTTGTGAGCTGACCTTGGCCAGGGCATGCGGCATCCATCCAGCATCGCTAGGGTGTTGCCATGCCAACCAATCCGTCAGTTCACCAACTAGCCGAGTCGCTACCCGGTTCGTGGCGGCTTGAGGCGAGCAATGTGCCGTTTTGGACGCGCGGGCGGGCCACTGGGCCCCGCTATCACTACGGCATCGCGTCGGCCAACCCCCTCGTCATCAGCGAGACGATCGAGTTCGACGCTGCGGACGGACGGCACCGAGTGATCAAGGGCAAGTCACGCTTCGTGCGCGGAGAGTTCGTCTGGCGCGGAGAGGGCCTTCGCAAACCGGTCGCCACGCGCTGGAGCGTCGCAGGCACGAGCCCGGAGCGCGGGTTGCTGGTGGTTCGATTTGCCAAGACCGTCGTGATGGCGGCGGGCCTCAACGTGCTGGTCCGGGACGATGTGGAGACCCTTGAGGCTCGGTCCGCTGTCGCCCACCATGCGAGTCAGCTGGGCATTTCTCTCGAGGAGTTCGCAACCCTCAACTGGAACCTGTAGGCGCTACGAGTCGGCCTCGTCGATGATCGCCTCGCGAACCCTGCGCAGGTCCTCAAGCAGAGAACCGATCAAGATCCAGTGCTCAGGATGCGGGGCCGCGACCGAGAGCGGCGAGGTGAGCGCCGGGGGCTCGGCCATCGTGGCGCTTGACGCTTTCTCCGAAGCCGTGGCGATCTCTGCGAGCAGCCTCAGATCATGGGCAGCCCTGGTGAGTTCACGGGCGATGGATGCTGCGATGGGTTCCTGGGGCAGACCAGCGTCGTAGTGATCGTGCACCGCTCTCGTCATGCCGATGGCCCGCGTCACAAGCACGTCGAGTCGCGCTAGCAGATCACGCAGACGCGCCAGTTGGGCGCGATGCTTCGCGCTCCGGGGGTTAAGCAGAAGACTCTCCTCGGCGTTGCTGATGGCTTCTGCCGCGCTCTTTTGAAGTGGGCGCAGGGATCTCGCGTGGGTCAGCATCGCCGAGAGCTGGTCCCGGGGAGTCACCGTCATGAGCGCGTCTGCCAGCGCATCGAGTGATTCGGCAACCTGTGCTGCAAGGCGCTTAACGCTCGTGACGGCGGGCGCGACCTGCACGGGAGGCACGATGGCCATATTCACGACGAGGGCCACGACAGCGCCGATGATGGTCTCGATGATGCGCTCGGCAGCGTAGGCAGGGTTATCGCCTCCGCCCACGGCGAGGACGATCATCGCGCTGATGGGGATTTGATTGGCCGACCCCGGCGAGAGCCGCAGGGCCCACGAGAGCACGAGTGCCACGACGATGAGGATGAGCACGACGACGCTTGAGTGCCCAAAGAGGAGACCAGCGCCATAGGCGAGCACGACCCCGAGGACAACTCCAAGGCTGCGCTCAATGCCCTTGGAGAGCGACTGGGTGACGCTCGGCTGCATCACCAGCAGTGCCGCAATCGCGGCGAAAACGGGCAGGGGCTGGCCGAGAAGCGGGGCGCAGATCAACCACGAAACGATGATGGCGACCGAGGTCTTGACGACCTGGATTACGGGGGCTCGAGCCGTGGCCCTCACAGTGGCGAACGGTCTCATGTATTCACCGTAGCCGCTTTGTTTGGCGGCGGTGGGGCGCTATTCGACCGACAGTGTGGGCAGCTGGAGCCCTGGCGCGTCACTGGGCTGCACGGCCTCGGTGTCGTCTGTTGTGAGCGTCGGCGGTTCGGCAGATGCCGGTGGCACCGTGGCGAGGGACACCGTGAGGGTGAGGGTTGCGACCGTGACGGCGCACGCGCTGACGATCGCGCCGATCGTGTGAGTTCTCGAGAGTCCGGCAGATGTGTGGATGTGACGGAGGTACATGCCGATTCCCGCGAGCAGGACGACACCAGCGACGATGACCGTCGCGATGGTGCTGACGGGCGCCGCGGAGTAGGCAGCAGCGAACTCTGCGTGCGGAAGAGACATTTCGGGTAACGCTCTCGGGTAACAAACTCGGGTAGGGAGTCGGCGACGGGATGCGGCTCAGGGTGGAGCAAACATCCGTCGTGTCGGCGGGGTGGGTGGCCCCGACATTCCGACAGCTCGCAAGTTATCAGCCGCCCAACACAGGGTCAAGCACCCGGGTCGCTACGGCGTGGCGACACCGTAGTCGGCCGAGGGCATAAGGGAGGCGCCCAGGTATCGCGCATACGCGCGGGCGCCCCGCTCGTAGCCTCGTTTCACCGTCGCCGACATGGTCGTGAACGGTGTCGCGGTGATATCGACGTGAGATCGCGCGATGGTGCGCCGCCACGTGGCGACCGTGGTGCCCCCTGCCACGATGACGGGCAGGAAAAGGCCGTTCTTGCCCGGTACGACGGAGGTGAGGTGCTCTGGCGGCACAGTCGCGCTGCGGTCCTGGTAGCCGAGCAACATTTCGTCGAAGCTGGGCAAGAGAAAGACCCCGGATGCCGACGGCGCCGGCCCCGAATCCAACAGTTCGGGGGAGAGATAGTAGACGGTATCGCCCACCGCGATGGAGGCCAGTCCTGCCTCGGCGACCGCGAGACCCCGGCGAGCTTGAGCGAGAGTGAGAGAAGCCCACCAGGCGAAATCTCGCACGGTAGCAGGGCCGTGCCCTACGAAGTACCGGGAGGCCATCTCGCCGAGGGCTTCGTCGCCCTCGATCCGCCGAGGGTTCTGTGCCCATTCGTCGAGCAGAACGAACGTCTGCTGCTTCCCGCTCGGGGGTCCGGCGCAGATGACGCGGCTGTGGGCGAGAAACCAGAGACAGTGATAGCCGCCCTGGCCAGCCGTGGGCACCCCTGCCTCCGCGAGGGCAGCGACAAGCGCTGCCCGGGTCAGAGCGCGCCCGCCTGCCAGCCGGTCGTGGGCCACGTGCGCCGCCAGATCGAGCATCCTGGCGGTCAGCCCCGTCTCGGCAAACCGGGGCGCCGCCGAGGCGATTGTTCGTGGCGCGGTCAGTCGGAGCATCCAATCGAGGTCCTCCGGGGCGACCAGATGGAGCGTGCCGCGCATGGGCCACGACCGCACGATGCTGCCCTCGCGAAGGGCCTCAGCGACGTCAGTTTCGGTGGTGCCGGGGCTGCGCAGCGCCACCGCCCATGTGGAGGCAGCAAGATCTTGAGCCTGGAGCGCGAACAGATGGCGGACGAGAGCGGAGGGAGTGAGAGCCGGGCCGGCCGCAGGGGCGACCTTCTGCGCGGTTAGGCGTAGCCGGGAGAGGCGCATGGCGTCCCGGCGGGACAGTGTCGTTGTCGTGGACATCAGGCGCTGGTCATCGCGGTTGCGGTGTCAATGGCCCCGGCAGCACGCACGAGGGCGAGATGCGAGAGCGCCTGCGGGGTATTGCCGACCTGACAGCGATGTTCAACGTCGTATTCCTCCGACAGCAGCCCCACGTCGTTGCTGAACCCGACCAGGCGATCCATCAGGACGATTGCCTCGTCGAGTCGACCGCTGAGCGCGTAGTGCTCGACCAGCCAGAACGAGCAGGCGAGAAAGGGATGCTCGCCCGGTGGAAGCCCGTCGATGCCGGCTTCCGTGCGGTACCTCAGCAGCAACCCGTCTCTCATGAGGGTGCGTTCGATTGCTGCGACCGTGCCGAGCATCCGGGGGTCATCGTGGGCGAGGTAGCCCACCTGGGCGAGCTGCAGCAGCGAGGAATCCACTTCGGTGCTGCCGTAGAACTGCACGTAGCTGCCGAGTTCCGTGTTGAATCCTTGCGTCTCGATCTCGTCGGCGAGGTCGCGGCGCGCGATCTCCCAGCGATCGACGGGCCCGTCGAGGCCGTGCTCCCGCACCCCGCGAATAGCGCAGTCGAACGCCACCCACATCATGACTCGGGAGTGAGTGAAGTGGCGGCTTGGGCCCCTGATTTCCCAGATTCCGCTGTCAGGGCGGTGGCATACCTCCTCGACGAAGGCCATGAGGGAGCGTTGCAGGGGCCAGGAGAAACGCCCCTCGGTGATGCCCTTGTCTCGGGCCCTGTGCAGTGCGAGCATCACCTCGCCAAAGACGTCACCCTGAAACTGTGTGTGAGCGTCGTTGCCGCGGCGCACGGGCGCCGCGCCGCGGTAGCCGGGCAGGGTGTGAACTTCAGACTCAACGAGCTCACGTTCGCCCCCAAGGCCATACATGATCTGGACGTCTGAGGGGGCCCCAGCGATTGCCCTCAGCAACCACCCGCGCCACGGTTCGACCTCGGTGCTGAACCCGCGACTGAGCAGCACCTCCACTGTCTGGGAGGCATCCCTCAGCCAGACGAAGCGGTAGTCCCAGTTGCGAACGCCTCCCCAGGTTTCCGGCAGGCTCGTGGTCGCTGCCGCGGCGATTCCGCCCGTGTCCTCGTGGGTCAGCGCCCGCAGCACCAGAAGCGAACGCCGCACTGCGGCGGAATAGCTGCCAGGGACCTCGGTCGACCCAGCCCACGAGGTCCATGATTCTCGCGTCTCGCGCAGCGAGCCGTCCACGTCAACCGGGCCAGGGACAGGCCGGTGTGAGGGGTACCAGATCAGGCTCAGGTCAACGGTCTCGCCCTCGGCTACCGCGAATTCACCGGCGTGCGCGTGATCGACAGCGGTAAGTTTGGGGCCGCGCACCACCACGGCGTCGGGGCCGGCCACGGCGACGAGCGCGTGATTGCGTTTTTCGGGTTGTTGGCGCATCCACGGCATCGCGCTTGCGTAGCCGAAGCGCACTCGCAGCTCGTGCTGCATCCGCACCGTGCCGCGAATGCCTCGCACGCGTCGAATGATGTCGGCACGTCGATCGCCCGACGCCATGAACTCGGTCGTCTCGACCTCGCCGGTCGAAGTCACCCAGCGGGTCACGAGAATAAACGTCTCGCCGTCGTATCGACGGTGCGTTTCGAGCACAGGGTCCGCTGGAGCAAGGAGCCATCGGCCGTGCTGTTCAGACCCGAGAAGCGCTCCGAACATTGACGGCGAGTCGAGGCGAGGAAAGCACAGCCAGTCGATGCTGCCGTCGCGCCCGATGAGGGCCGCCGTGTGGCGGTCTCCGATGAGGGCGTAATCTTCGATCCTCATCGGCATGGCTTGACCTTAGTCTTCGGGATCGCTCTCGTCGATGGGGGCGTGGTGATCACGCCCGGCTTCGCCGCTCTTCCAGTATCCGTCGACCTTGACCTGGCTTGCGGGCAGAGCAAGCTCTCGGCGCAGGTAGCGGCGGATGGGCACGAGCGCCCCCGCCTCGCCCGCGACCCAAACGTAGGTGTCATCCTCGATCGGGCCAAGGTTGCGGATGGCCCGCTCCAGGGCAGATTCGCCCTTGGGTAGCCAGATCACGTGGGCGCGATTGACATCTGCAGGGGAGAGGTAGACGGCATCGGAGTCGTGAGAGAGCTCGACGAACGCAAAGATCTCGACGGACTCGGGCAAGTGTGAAATCCAGCGGGCGACCGCGGGGAGCGCGGTCTCGTCTGCCCCGAGCACGACGCGCTTCATGCCAGTGGGAGCGGGGCGTGAGCCGCGGGGGCCTGCGATGGTGAGGCTGTCGCCGGGGGCTGCTGACTCGGCCCATGAACTCGCGGGGGCATCGCTGCCGTGCACAACAAAGTCGAGATCGAGTTCCGCTGGGGAATCCTCCGTCGCGGGCCGGAACGCGCGCGGGGTGTAATCGCGGCTGACCACGACGCCGCCCTCGGGGCGACGGGGGCCCTCCGGGGTCATTACGGGGACGCTCAACACGCCGGTGGCGGGGTCGGCGAAGAAGACCTTGACGTGATCCGCAGGGCCTGTGCTCGAGAAAGTGGCCAGCGAGTCGCCGGTGAGGGTGATGCGAACAAACGATGCCCCGATGCGGGTAACCCGCGAAACCGCAAGGGTGCGGATGGCAAATTCGTTTCGTTCAACGGGGCCGTGCTCGATCATCGGTGCCTCTTTCGTTCACATCTGCGACGGGATCGCAACTATCCACGCTAGCCCATGAGTCTCACTCAGCGGTTTAGCCGGCGCACCCGCCGTGACCCGTCTTGTCAGCGCGGGTCTGGCCCCAAAAGCTGCTCGGCGAGGCCCGCACCGTCTGGCGCATAAATGCGCCGCGTTTCGGCGGGGCTTCTCGCGTCATCGTCGCTCTTTCGTCCACCCGCGAGCACCGCCTCACCCGTAGAGAGTTGACGAATGGCAATGGTCTGAACCTGCCCCGCGTGCGCTGCCGCGAACTCCGAATAGATTTCTTCGTCGTGCTGGCCGTCGTCGCCCACGAGGAGCCAACGGATCTGAGGGAATTCAGAGGCCAAGCGTTCGAGATTGTGCACCTTGTGGTCTCGGCCGCTTCTGAACCAACGATCGTGGGTCGGACCCCAGTCGGTGAGAAGCAGGGGACCGCTCGGGTACAGGTGCCGGGCCAGGAACCTCGTGAGAGTGGGGGCCACGTTCCACGCGCCCGTGGAGAGGTAGAAGCAGGGGGCGCCGGGATGGTCGTGCAGCACTCGTTCATAGAGAACGGCCATGCCTGGCACGGGGCGGCGCGCATGCTCGTCGAGCACGAAGGTGTTCCACGCCGCGAGGAAGGGGCGAGGCAATGCGGTGACCATGACAGTGTCGTCCACGTCTGAGACAAGGCCGAATCGAACATCCGGGTCCACGATGAAGACCGGGGCCTCCGATGGTTCGCCACCGTCGATGCCGATGGTTATCGTCTGCCAGCCCGGTGCGAGATCTGCCTCGACCACCGAATCGATGACTCCGCCGCGGTCTGCGGTGACCGTGTGGCTAACGCCGCCGATCGTGACCGTAACCTCGACGTCATTGAGAGGCACGCTCGTGAAGCTCCGCCATCCCCTGATCTTGCGATACCGAGACGCGGAGCCCGGCTTGGAGAGCAGGACCCTGCCCAGCACGCGAACCCAGCCGGGAGCGCCGTACCCGGAGTACGGAATCACCGTGGGGGTGTGTCCTCTGCGACGGGCGCTGCGCTCGCGAAACTCATGAATGGTGTCTTCGATGCGAGAGGCGAGGTGCGGAACTGTGCCGGTCCCTAGTGCGCTCGGTGTCGCTGTGTGGAGCCGTGGCATAACCCCAGTCTGTCACGCCCAGGCGCGAGGGATGCTGGGGGCATGGTGCTCGGGTCGTTGGCACCCTGATAATTTGCCCAGACATTCGCTGGAAGTTGGCTCCCGCACGCCCCCACCTCGGGGGCGCGATAGAATCTGAAGCTGAACAATCTTTAGAGGAGCCCCCACCTTGCCCCACCCCGATCTGGACTCGACCCTGCAGAATGCGACCGCATCTCTGCGCAACGAACCGGTCCAGGCGCGAAGCGCCGCCCGCCTCACCCGTCTGCTCGACTCGGCCGCAGAAGTAATCGATGAAATCGGTTACGAGCGCCTTACAACCGCCATGGTTGCCGAGCGCGCCGGAGCCTCAATCGGCACCGTCTACCGTTACTTTCCCGACCGCATTGCGGTTCTCCAGAGCCTCAGCGTTCGCTTTCTGACCGACTTCGTGCAGGAGGTCGGCGACGCTCTTCGCGCCGACACCGTCACCGGCTGGAGCGAAGCAATGGACGCGGTCATCGAGACCGCCGTCAAGTCGTTCGCCACGAAGCCGGGCTTCCGTTCGCTTCGCTTCGGTGACGTCATCGACGTCCGCCCCCGCGAGGGCGACCGTACCAACGGCGCTGTCGTTGCCGCCGTCATCGTCTCAGCGATCGCCGAGCAGGTCGATTCCCCCGAGTCGGAGCTCCAGCTTCGTATCGAGGTTGCCCTCCAGATCATCGATGCACTCCTCGCGAGGGCATTTGCATTCGATGCCAACGGAGACCAGGCAGTGATCGACGAAATTCGCACCGCGGTTCACGGCTACCTGGCCCCCCAGTTCGCCGCATAAGCTACGCGATCCCTGAACGCCGTCGCATCCGAGAGGATGGGCGGCGTTCAGTCGTTAACGCGAGAGGATTATCGGCTGGCGGCTGGCGGCATTCGCCCCGCGTACGGTAGGAGAATCGAGCCGATGGGAGGTTCATCCGCAGTGAACACCACTCAGCGCACGAACCCGAGCGGCAGCGAGCTTCAGCAGACGGCGCGGGAGACGGCGCAGTCGATGGCCGACGTGACCGAGGGATATCCATTCACGCCGCACCTGCTAGTTTTCAAGGTCGCCGGCCGCGTTTTTCTCATCGTCACAGAGGACCCTGACGAGCAGATCATCACCGTCAAGGCCGAACCACCGCAGGTGGACGCTCTGGTGCGCGAGCATCCGACTGCCACTCCAGGGCGGTACCTCGACAAGGACAACTGGGTGTCACTCGGACCCGGTGTCGGAATATCCCGTGAACTCATCCAAACCGCGGTGCGAGATTCGTACTACCTGGCCGTTGACCAGCTGCCCCGCAAAGACCGTGACCGCCTGCATCCGCCCCGCTAGCGCGCCGAATCGTTAGCATCTGCATCGTCAGCGGCTGCATCATCGGCGTCTGCTGGGTCTTCGTCGACCGTCGTCGCGTCGCCGTCTCCCGGATGCTGCATGTAGCGCCGCTCGAGCCGGTGTAGCAGCCGCTTGCCGACCACCACCAGCAGGAGAAACGCGGCGATGATGCCCACGAAGATGTAGCCGGCGGTGTGCAGTTGCTCGGAGAGTTCGCGGTAGGAGCCAGCCGCGAGCCAGCCCACCGTGATGTAACCCGTCGCCCAGAGCACACACGCGGGAGCGGTCCAGGCGATGAAGGTGCGATACCGCATGGTGCTCATCCCCACGGTTAGGGGAACAAGCGAGTGAAGAACGGGCAGAAAGCGCGAGACGAAGACGGCAATACCAGCGCGTCGGTCCGTGTAGTTCTGCGCAGAGACCCAGTGTTTCTCGCCGATCCACCGGCCCACTCTGCTCGTTCGGATGCTGGGGCCAAAGAAGCGGCCGAGGGCGAACCCGATCGACTCACCGATAAGGGCTCCGACCACGACGGCGACGAGCAACCACACATACTCAGCGACGCTGCTCACCGCCGTTGCCGAAACGATCACCACAGTGTCGCCCGGAACTACCAGGCCTACGAGCACGGAGGTTTCGAGCAGGATCGCGATGCCGGCAATGATCGTGCGAAGCACAGGGTCGACCGACTGAACCACTTCGAGAATCCAGTCGAGTATTTCGTTCATAGCGGTGTCTTTCGGCCGATCACGGAGTGGTTAGCTCTGGTGCAGGCGCGAGTGGTGCGCGAAGGGTGTCGAGTCGTTTGCTCCAGAGCGCAAGCCTGCCGGGCAATTCCGCGAGCGGAGGCCCGTCTACCCATCGTTTCACGATCCTCGGCCCATGGAGAGCGTTGACCGCCCACACTTCTAAACCGTCGAGTTCGTCCGGAGTTGTCGTCTCCCACGAGAGGGAAACGCCCAGCGCCGTGGCAAGGGCGGTTATCGATCTCGCGGTCACGCTGTCAACACGTTCGATTTCTTCTGCTGGTAGGCACAGGATGTCCCCCCGCCACCACATCAGTGCGGTGGCGGCACCCTCCGCGATGTGCCCAAGGGGAGAGAGCAGCACAAGGTCGTCCGCTCCGCTGTCGGCGCGAGCCTGCGCCCGCAGGGTCTCGAGCGTCTCCAGGGAGGCACCCTTGATTGACGGAGTGGTTCGCGGGTCGTCGCCCTCGAACGTTGTCAGTGTCACGCTGCGGGTGAGTGCGGGAGCCGGCCGCACGAGAACCCGAAAAGTCCTATCGGCGCCGGTGCCCCTGAGTTCAACGCGGGGGAACCAGGCACCACGGCGTGGCAACTCGGCGAGCGTTGATTCCCACACCGCCGCGGCGGCATCCGCAGCACCATTGCCTGCGACAGTGCTCACCGACGACACAAAGCGCTCCCGGTGAAGGGAGAGGGCTCGAGCGCGGCCGTCCACCACGAGCCATGAGTCGGCAACGACGAGGGGAGCCAGCTCGCCAGGGTGATCCTCCGCTACGAGACGATCTCCCGACCACAGCAGACTCGGTTGCGCACTCATAGGGTTAGCGTATGCGTCGCAGAGTTATGAAACATCCGTTAGGGGAGTGGATCGACCCTTCCCAGGTGTTTCTCGCTTTGTTTGCCGATGCCCACTGCGCGTTCTGGCTCGATAGCGGAATCGACGCATCGAGCGGTCGCAGCGCCATGGGAGCCTCGTCACGCGTTATCTCTGATTGTCAGGATCGCCCCATCCTCGAAGCCCTGAGCGAGGAGCTCCACGAAACGCGCGCAGCAACCGAGCCGGGAGCGGACGGCTTCGGCCTCGGCTGGGTCGGCTGGCTCGGCTATGAACTGCGCGGCCAGACCCTGGGGGTAGAGGCGCCCCACCGATCCGAGCATCCGGATGCCGCCTGGATGTTCGTGGACCGCGCCGTCGTATTCGACCACGCCGCCCGCACGGTAGCGCTCGTAGCCCTTGTCGAAGCGAACTCCGATGGGGACTGGTGGGGTGAACTTGCCGGATGGCGTGATGAGGTCTGTGAGGCGCTCGCCGGTGTCGAGCGTGGCCGGGTTGTCATACCCGCCGATCCAGCTCTGCAACCGGGGGAGGAACTCGCGCGCTGGCACAGCGACGATGCCCGCTATCTCGACCTGATCGGGCAGTGCCAGGCGCACATTGCCGCGGGCAACGCCTACCAGCTGTGTCTCACCAACGAAGCATGGGTACCCGGCGAATACGACCCCCTCGCCAGTTACCTCACCCTCAGAGAAACCAGCCCGGCTCACCACGGCGGGTATCTGCGAGTCGACGGCGTCGCGCTGCTGAGCGCGTCCCCCGAGCAGTTTCTCGCCGTGAGCGCCGACGGCGAGGTCACTACCCGACCCATCAAGGGAACCCGGCCGCGCGCATCCGGCCACGAAGAGGATTCGGCGCTCGCCGCAGAGCTGCTCGCGAGCGAGAAGGAACGCGCCGAGAACCTGATGAGCGTGGACCTGATGCGCAACGACCTCGCGCGCGTATGCGATCCCGCCACGGTGAGAGTCACGTCGCTTCTCGCGGTGGAGAGTTACCCGCACGTGCATCAGCTCGTGAGCACGATTGAGGGCAGGTTATGCCGAGGGCTCGATTCGATCGAAGCGGTGCGTGCGTGTTTTCCTGCTGGTTCGATGACGGGCGCGCCCAAGCGCGAGGCGACGCTCATTCTCGACTCACTCGAAGCGCGACCGCGGGGCATTTACTCCGGGGTCTTTGGCCTGCTCTGCCTCGACGGTTCGCTCGATCTGGCCATGGTCATCCGAAGCATTGTGATTGATGCCAATGGCGCCACCATCGGAGCGGGCGGAGGCATCACCGCACTATCGGATCCACACGAGGAGCTCGCAGAAGTGAAGCTCAAGGCGCGTGCTCTGCTCCGCGCCGTCACGTCGAGCCGGGAGACGACGTCCCAGGCGGAGGAAAGTAGTGTGGCGGGGTGACCATCAGATACGTCGCCCTGGGCGATTCGTTCACAGAAGGCGTCGGTGACCCCGACCCCGGGTTGCCCCATGGCCTCAGGGGCTGGGCAGACAGGGTGGCCGAGTTTTTGGCTGCTACTGACCCAGACACGCAGTATGCGAACCTCGCCATCAGAGGGCGCAAGCTGCGACAGGTGATCGACGAGCAGGTGCAACCTGCGATCGATCTCGACCCCACCCTCGTGACGATGTACGCGGGAGGCAACGACATCCTGCGCCCGTCTATCGACATCGACGACCTCATGGCCGAATACGATGCCGCAGTCGAGCGGCTGACCTCATCCGGGGCCACGGTCGTGCTCTTTACGGGCTTCGACACCGCACAATCGCCCATCTTTCGACGCACCCGCGGGCGGACGGCAATCTACAACGAGCTTCTTCGCGAGATTGCCGACGTTCGCGGAGCGCTCATCGTGGACTACTGGCGCTTCGATGAATACAACGATCCGCGAATGTGGGACATCGATCGACTCCATATGTCGAGCATTGGGCATGCGACGATGGCGAACCGTGTCATGGCGCAGCTTCGAGCTGACCATGTGGTCGAAGCATCGGAGTTCGACCCGCTGCCGACCCGGCGGAGGATCGACGCGCTCCGCGACGACGCTGCGTGGGCCTGGAACTACCTTGGACCGTGGGTCAAGCGGAGAGTCACAGGCACCTCGTCAGGGGACGGGCTTAGCCCGCGTTGGCCCCACCTGCGGCACGTGGATTCACCTGGGCAGTAGCGCTGGAGCCGGCGCCGAGGAGCGCATGCAGCCCGTTGGTTCGATAGTCTGGAAGACGCGCCGTGCGCGCTGGCTTCGCGGCCAACGCCCACGAGCCCCGTTCGGCCTTCCCCCTGGCTGAATTGAGGGCGACGACCATGATCGTCGCGGCGCCGGCACCGACTCCCGCAACGAATTGAGATGACCTGTGGCCCAGCAGCACGAAGACTCCAACGACTACGACTTCTCGCAGATGCAGCAGAAGTGGCAGGCCGTGTGGGATGAGCTGAAGCCGTTCAGCACAGAAAACGCCAGCGATACGCGCCCGCGCAAGTATGTGCTCGATATGTTCCCCTACCCGTCGGGCGACCTGCACATGGGTCACGCCGAGGCGTATGCGCTGGGAGATGTCATCGCCCGCTACTGGCGCCAGCAGGGCTTCAACGTGCTTCACCCGATCGGCTGGGACTCGTTCGGTCTGCCGGCAGAGAACGCCGCAATCGTCCGTGGCATCGACCCGCGCGAGTGGACCTACGCCAATATCGACCAGCAGAAGCGCAGCATGAAGCTGTACGCGGCGTCGTTCGACTGGGACCGCACGATCCACACAAGCGACCCCGAGTACTACAAATGGAACCAGTGGCTGTTCCTCAAGATGTACGAGAAGGGCCTCGCCTACCGCAAGGCATCCTGGGTCAACTGGTGCCCCAACGACCAGACCGTTCTCGCCAACGAGCAGGTCGTCGACGGCACGTGTGAGCGCTGTGGCGCGACGGCGGAGAAGAAAAAGCTCACGCAGTGGTACCTGCGCATTACCGACTACGCCGACCGCTTGCTCGACGACCTCAACCAGCTTGAGGGCAGCTGGCCGTCCAAGGTGCTCGCGATGCAGCGCAACTGGATCGGTCGCTCAATCGGTGCCGATGTCGACTTTGAGATCGAGGGTCGCACTGAGCCCGTCACCGTCTTCACCACCCGGCCCGACACCCTGTTCGGCGCGACCTTCATGGTCGTCGCCCCCGACTCCGACCTCGCCGCAGAGTTGATCGACGGAGCTGAGGATGCGGTCAAGGCCGAATTCGCCGCCTACCTCACGCAGGTGCAGAAAAAGTCTGAGATCGACCGTCAGGACGCGACCAAGGAGAAGACGGGCGTCTTTCTCCACCGCTACGCCATCAACCCCGTCAACGGAGAACGCCTTCCCATCTGGGCCGCCGACTACGTGCTGTCGGACTACGGCACCGGCGCCATCATGGCCGTTCCCGCGCACGACCAGCGCGACCTTGATTTTGCCCGTGCCTTCGGATTGCCGATCCGCGTGGTCGTCGACACCAACGCTCCCGTCACCGGGGCGATCCCCGTCATCGAGACCGACGAGAATGGCGACCCGGTGCTGCCCGATCTCCCCGAGAGCGACCCCGCCGTCACGGGCGAGGCGCTCGGAGGCGAGGGACGGATGATCAATTCCGGTCCGCTCGACGGGCTCAGCAAGGCGAATGCGATCAAGCGCATCGTCGAGCAGCTTGAGGCTGATGGAAAGGGCCGCTCTGCCCGCAACTACCGGTTGCGCGACTGGCTCATCTCCCGTCAGCGTTACTGGGGCACACCCATCCCCATCATTCACGGCGAAGACGGTTCGCTGATCCCCGTTCCCGAGGATCAGCTTCCCGTTGTTCTGCCGCCGTCGGAGGGCCTCGACCTCAAGCCGAAGGGCTCGTCGCCGCTGGGTGCCGCCGAGGACTGGGTCAACGTTCCCAACCCGATCGATGGCACTCCCGCCCGTCGCGACCCCGACACGATGGATACGTTCGTCGACAGCTCGTGGTACTTCTTGCGGTTCCTCAACCCGCACGACGACACCCAGGCGTTCGACCCCAAGGAGGCCGAGAAGTGGGCCCCCGTCGATCAGTACGTCGGCGGCGTGACGCACGCCATCCTGCACCTGCTCTACGCGCGCTTCATCACCAAGGTTCTCTACGACCTCGGGTACCTGTCATTCACGGAGCCGTTCAGTGCCCTGCTCAACCAGGGCATGGTGCTCATGGATGGCTCGGCAATGAGCAAGTCAAAGGGCAACATCGTTCAGCTGAGCGAGCAGCTCGATAAGCACGGTGTGGATGCTGTTCGTCTCACGATGGCGTTTGCTGGTCCGCCGGAGGACGACATTGACTGGGCGGATGTTTCGCCTCACTCGTCCGCCAAGTTCCTGGCTCGCGCCTGGCGCCTGGCTGGCGATGTCACGAGCGCACCCGAGGTCGAGTGGAAAACGGGCAACGAAGCACTTCGTCGCGTTACCCACCGCTTCTTGGCCGACGCGCCGGGGCTCATCGAGGCGTTCAAGTTCAACGTTGTCGTTGCGCGCATCATGGACCTCGTCAACGCCACCCGCAAGGCGATTGATGGCGGTGTCGGAGGGGCGGATGCTGCCGTGCGCGAGGCTACGGAGACGGTCGCTCTCGGCCTGAGCCTGTTCGCCCCGTACACCGCTGAGGACATGTGGCAGAAGCTCGGCTACGAGGCCTCCGTGGCCACGTACGGCTGGCGCAAGGCCGACCC
This sequence comes from Homoserinimonas sp., assembly GCF_056262345.1. Taxonomy (NCBI): domain Bacteria; kingdom Bacillati; phylum Actinomycetota; class Actinomycetes; order Micrococcales; family Microbacteriaceae; genus Homoserinimonas; species Homoserinimonas sp. Next base: position 3,079 of record NZ_JBACFR010000209.1, on the reverse strand, counting down.
GGTGCTGCTCGTGGAGCAGTCCGTCACTGCCGTCGTGCAGGTAGACGGCAAGGTGCGCGACAAGCTTGAGGTGAGCCCCACGATTGACCCGGCGGAGCTTGAAGCTCTCGCCCTGGCAACGGCTGGTGCTATCCGCGCTGTCGGAGACCGCGAGATCGTCAATGTGATCGTGCGTGCTCCGAAGATCGTGAGCATCTCGACCAAGAAGTAGCTCACCCTAGCGCGAAGGCTCCTCCACCGGTATCCGGTGGGGGAGCCTTCCCCGTTTGACCGGAAGGTTGCTGGCACAGCGAGTCTCCGCTCCTAAGTTCGCCCCATGGGATTGCCAGAGCGCGCGGCGGACGGCCAGCACAGCCGCGTGTCGAACGGGGCAGCGCCCGGCGGCATCGGGGCCTTGACGTCGGCACCACCGCGAGTGAAGGTGCGGCTGGGGGTTGTTTTCGTTCTCGCCTTACTGGGCGTTTCGGCCATGGTGCTCGCGAGCGCGTTCGGGGCCGCAGGAGAAACCGAGACCATCGTCGATCAACCGCCGTCGGCATCCTCGACTCCCCGCGTCATTGCCGTCTACGTGCACGTCGTCGGGGCGGTGGCTGCTCCCGGGCTCTACCGTCTGAACGATGGTGCGCGCGGGGTCGATGCCGTTGCTGCAGCGGGCGGTTTCTCCGCCGACGCCGACCGTGGCCAACTTAATCTGGCCCGCCCGGTGAGTGACGGGGAGCAGATCTACGTTCCGATTGTCGGCGAAGCCCCCGTGCCCCCGGGCGCATCTGCGGCGGGTGGCTCACCTGGGGGGTCTGGCCTCGTCAATGTGAACACCGCTGATTCGGCCGCCCTCGAGACACTGCCGCGCATAGGACCTGCCGTAGCCCAGCGCATCATCGACTGGCGCGAAACCAACGGTCGATTTGCCACCGTCGACGACCTCTTGGCGGTGCCGGGCATCGGGGAGAAGACCCTGGATGGCTTTCGCTCGCTCGTGACAGTGTGATCGAGGCGCCTCCCGGCACGGACCTCAGGTTGGTTGTGCCCGCCGCCGCTGCGTGGGCGGCAGCCGCCATCGCGATCGGAATCGACGCGCTCCCCGCCCTGGCGGCGTGGGTCACGACGGGAGTATCGCTTGCTCTCGTTGCGGTCGCTCTTGTCGACAGCCGTCGGCGGTCGGTCTGGGCCGCCGCTTCGCTCGCCCTTTTGGGTATCGGCGGGGTTCTCCTCAGCGCGAGCGGCGCGGCCGAGGGGCGAAACCCCGCCGAGTTTCGGCATGCTGCGGCGCAGTCGAGGCAGGTGACGGTCGTGGCCACCGTGACTCAGACGGTGCACCGTCCCGTAGAGTCCGACACCGCTTCTGCCGACCAGAACGGGGACGTTGCGAACCACATCACGCCGACTGCGGGGAGCTGGCGTGGCTCAGCCCCCGGGCCCTTCCGCGCCACGGTCTCGCGACTTGCTGTCGGGTACAACGCCCCGGCGTCGGCCCTCGATGAGCGCACCTTCTCGGTTCCGGTGATGATTTTCGGGTCAGTGCACGGCGGCAATGCTGCGGTGGGAGACACGGTGCGGGTGTCAGGGTCGCTGATCGCCGGAGAGCCGGGCGATGGCACCGCGTATCGCATCTTCGCCGCGGATGATGCCGAGGTTGTTGAGCAAGGAGAGGGAATCGTCTCTGCCGCGGCGGGCATGCGCGCGAGGTTTCTCGATGTCGTCGGCTCGCTCCCCGGAGATGGCGGCAGCTTGCTGCCGGGATTGGCGATTGGGGATACCACGCTCGTGAGCGATGACCTCGACGAGGCCATGAAGCTCAGTGCACTGAGCCACCTCACCGCGGTCTCGGGCGCGAACTGCGCGATCATCGTTGCGCTCGTCATGGCGCTGGGCGCGAGGCTGCGGTGGTCTCGAGGGCTGCGAATCGTCACAGCGGTCGCGGTGCTCTGCGGGTTCGTCGTGCTGGTTACACCCGAGCCGAGCGTGCTGCGCGCCGCGGTCATGGCCCTTGCTGTGCTCTCCGGGCGCTTTATGGGCCGCGGGGCTGGCGGGCTCCCCGCACTCGCCCTGGCCGTGCTCGTGTTGCTCCTTATCGACCCGTGGCTCGCCAGGAACCTGGGGTTCACCCTGTCCGTTCTCGCGACAGCGGGGCTGCTCGTGTTGGCGGCGCCGCTCACCGAGGTTCTTGGGCGGTTCTTGCCGCGCCCTATCGCAGCCGTGATTGCCCTGCCCCTTGCTGCTCAGCTTGCGTGCCAGCCCGTCATTATCTTGCTTTCGCCGAGCATCCCCGTCTGGGGAGTGGTGGCGAACATCCTCGCGGCCCCGGCTGCGCCCGTGGCCACCGTCGTCGGCCTTGCGGCCTGCATTGTGGCGGGGCTTTGGCCCCCTCTCGCGCAGCTCATTGCGTTGGTCGCCTGGGTTCCGGCAGCCTGGATCGCCGCGGTGGCGACGTGGTTCGCGGGTTTGCCGAACTCGCAGATCCCGTGGTGGGAGGGCGTGGCAGGGCTAGCTGCCTGTGCGGCGGTCTCCACGTGCGCTCTTATGGCGGTTCTCGTTCGCCGGAGAGCGGTTCGATCGTCTGCGGCGATGGCGCTCGCCTGCATTGCGATAGTTGCAGCAGGGTCAGCTGTGGGCAGCGCGCTGCGTAGCGCGGCCACGACCCCGCAGGACTGGCAGTTCGCGGCGTGCGACGTTGGCCAGGGGGATGCACTGGTCATCAGAAGCGCAGGAGAAGTCGCGCTCATTGATACCGGCCAAGAGCCCGAGTTGATCTCCGCGTGCCTCAATCGGCTTGGCGTCGACCGGATCGACCTTGTCGTGTTGACCCACTTTGATGCCGATCATGTGGGCGGTGCCGAGGCGGTGCTCGGCCGGGTCAAGGTTGTCCTCGCGGGCCCCCCTGGTGGTCAGCGCGATGAGGCGCTGCTTAAGCGTTTTGAGCAGTCCGGCTCCGAAGTGCTGACGGCTACTCGTGGCCTGGCGGGAACCCTGGGGGAGCATCGCTGGACGGTTCTCTGGCCCCCTCGTTCAGCATCACCCGGGCCCGGCAACGACGCGAGTGTCGTGACCGCGTTTACGGGCGGTCCGGCCTGCGAAACAT
>NZ_JBACFR010000208.1:0-1682 GCF_056262345.1 Homoserinimonas sp. | reverse complement strand
GTTTCGAGAAAGCCGCGACGAACGTAGTTGAACGCGGTTCCGCGCGGGCCGCGAAGAAACTTGCGACCCGTGGCGACCAGCACATCACAGCCGATCGCGCGCACGTCGATATCGATCTGACCGACCGACTGCGTCGCATCGAGCACATAAACGGCACCATGCCGCTGTGCGAGCACGCCGATCTCGGCAACGGGCACAACGAGTCCGGATGATGTCGGCACATGGACCGCGCTAATGACAGCACCGGGGGCGGCAATGAGTGCGGCCTCGAGTTCGGCGAGGTCGACGGTGCCGTCGGGAGCATTCTCGATGATGCGCAGGGTGACCCCGTCAACCTTCTCAAGGGTGAGGAGTCGCAGGGCCTGGCTCACATAGCTTGAGCGCGGCGCGATCACGGTGCCTCCCGCACCGAGTCGGAGCGCGTCGAAGACGACCCGAAGCCCGGTTGTCGCCGCATCGTGCAGCGAAATCTCGTCGGTGTCGCAGCCGAGAAGCTGCGCGGCAGCCGAGTAGATGGCGTCGAGTTCGGGCACCACCGCATTGGCGGCCTCGTATGATCCTGCCCGCTCCTCTTTGCGGAGATGGTCGATCATGCCGCTCATGACACCGGAGCTCGCAAGACCAGCACCCGCCGAGTTGAAGTAGTGGCGAGTGCGGGTTCCCAGAGTGCGCGCGCGCTCGGCGGCCACGTCGATCACTGCGGCTGATCGGTCGCCGCTGTCGGCTAGTAACTCTCCGAATGCCATGCGTTTCTCTTTCCCCGTGATTCGGCGCCTGTGATCAGGGCTTCGTTAAGATTGGATCCCATCTTACATGAACTGGATGCATTAGAGTCACCTCATGAGCACACCCGAGCAAAGAGTCCATGAATTGGGCCTCGAGATTCCCGATTACGCCAACCCGCCCTACGGGCGTCGCTACGGAAACCTGCGCCCCTTCCACCGCATCGGCAACCTGCTCGAACTCAGCGGTCTCACCCCGGAACACCGCGATGGCACCCTCATCAACCCCGGCGTCGTCGGGGTCGACATCACGGTTGAACAGGGCTACGAGGCCGCCAGAGTCACGGGCCTCAACGCGCTCGGCATGATCCGATACGCGCTCGGCTCCCTCGACGAGGTTGTGGCGATGTCGCGAGGCCTCTGCTTTGTGACCTGCCCTCCCGGCTTCGACCGACCCCACGAGGTCTCCAATGGAGTGAGCGACCTCTTCAACGACGTCTTCGGCCGCGAGGTCGGAGCCATGGGTCGAGCATCCGTGGGCGCCACAGCCCTCTCTAGTAACCATTGCTTCGAGCTATGGCTCAGCCTGGAGTGCGCGCCGCGCCCCTAGCGGAGCGCGGCACGCACCGCCGGTCAGGCACGAGCGAGGTACTCCGATGCATCGCGCTTGGTCTCCACCGTCGCGACAATCTCGAAGCAATTGCCGCGGGACAGGCTCATGACGCCGATGCTCGCGCTCGCGACACGGCCGGCGACGGGGCCGAACACTTCGAGAAAGAGGTCGTTCGCCCCGTTACCGGCGATGTTCACGTCGAGATAGTCGGGCGTCGTGACGCCGTAACAGACCGTGCGGGCCATGCTCTCGACCTCATCGAGCGAGCCGAGCGCCAGACGGATGAGGCCCAGAACACTGATGGCCGTCTTGCGGCCGGCGGCATACCCCTCGTCGCTCGAGACATC
>NZ_JBACFR010000207.1:0-2698 GCF_056262345.1 Homoserinimonas sp. | reverse complement strand
GACCGAGGAGAGACCCTCCGCCGTCTGGTTCATCTGCTTGATCACATCCGAAAAGCTGTATCCCTGGCCCAGAAGCCTGCCCGCCGTGTTGTTGCGGGAGAGCGATGATTCGCAGGTGGCGATGAGGTCGCCGAGCCCTGCCAGGCCGGAAAGCGTCTCGGGTTTGGCTCCGTAGGCGACCGAGAAATCGGTCATCTCCACGAGCCCGCGGGTGATGATGGCCGCTTTGGTGTTCTCTCCATAGCCGACGCCGTCGACGATGCCGATCGCCACGGCGATGAGGTTCTTGAGCACTCCGCCGAACTCGGTGCCGATGACGTCGGTGTTCACGAATGCCCTGAAATAGGGGTTCGAGACGAGCATGGCGACCCGGGTGGCCGTGTCGAGGCTCGACGACGCGACAACCGCGGCGGTGGGTTGCTCGCGGGCGATCTCGAGAGCGAGGTTAGGGCCGGATGCCACGGCGATGCGATCGGGAGAGACCCCCAGCTCTTCGAGAATGACCTCGCTCATGCGGGAGCGGGTGCCCTTCTCGACGCCCTTCATGAGGCTCACGATCGTGGCCTGGCGCGGCATGATCGACCCGAAGTCCCGCAGGTTTCCGCGGAGGCTCTGGCTCGGCACCGAGAGAAAGACGTACTCGGCGCCGTCGAGCACCTCTTCGACAATGTGACTCGCCCACAGGGTGCGGGGCAGGTTAATGCCGGGCAAGTAATCGCTATTGCGCTTGCTCTCCGCGATCTCGCGCGCAAGCTCTGCACGCCTCGCCCAGAGTGCGACATCCGCTCCTCCGTCGGCCAAAATCTTGGCGAACGTGGTGCCCCAGCTGCCAGCGCCGAGCACTGCAACGCGGGTGGCCCCGGGAACGGGAAGGCGAATTGGCCTCGTGCTGGTCAAAAGCGCCCCGTCTCTTGTTGGTTGTTCTTCGCTGGGTCCCAGCGCTCCGCCGGTGCTGGCTCGCCGCGTAGCTCGGCTAGTAGCTGAGAAATGTCGGCCATGAGAACATCGGTCGCCTCGGTGAGCAACGACGCGGTTATCGGCTTACCGCGAAAGCGGGAAAGATCCACGGGGTCACCGATCTTGACGGTGATCGTCTTGCGCGGAAAGATGCTGATCTTGCGCCCGTAGCGGGGCATCACCAGCTGGGTGCCCCAGTGAGCGGCTGGGATCAGCGGGATGTCGGCCTCCAGCGCCATCCGCACGGCACCCGTCTTGCCGCGCATCGGCCACAGGTCAGGGTCTCGGGTGAGCGAGCCCCCGGGATAGACCACAACGGCAAGGCCCTCATCCGCGGCACGAGCAGCTGCCTTGAGCGGCTCTGCACCGCGGGCGTTGGTGGTGCGCTCGACAGGGATCTGCCCGGCAGCGCGCAACAGCCGACCCCCCAGGGGAATCTTGAAGACCGAGGCTTTGGCCAAGAACCGCGGCATGCGCCCCAGCTTCCACATCACGACGCCGATAACCACGGGGTCGATCTCGCTGAAGTGGTTCGGGGCGAGAACGAAGGCACCGCTCTTGGGCAGCTTGTCGCCGTCGACAATGCGGTATCGGGCGATCACGGTCATGATCGGCAGGATCAAGAACGCAAGAAAACGAAAGATCGGGGTCTTCTCAGACTTCGGGCGTGATTCCTTGGCCACCCGCGGATTACCCTTCGTAGACGAAGTCAGCACCGAGGGCGGCTAGCTTCTCGATGATGTGCTCGTATCCCCGGCTAATGATGCCGATGTTGCTGATCGTCGACTCGCCCTCGGCGCTCAGCGCCGCAATGAGGTGGCTGAAGCCGCCACGCAGGTCGGGAACGTGCAGCGCGGCGCCGTGCAGCGGTGTCGGGCCCGTGATGGTCGCAGCCTGCTCGAAATCGCGGCGGGCAACGCGGCGCGGATGGTTGGGCAGACCGGTTGCGTGCACAACAATGTTTGCGCCCATCTCGTTGAGAGCCTCGGTGAAGCCGAATCGGTTCTCGTAGACGGTCTCGTGAACGATCGAAACACCGTGGGCCTGTGTCAGCGCCACAATGAGCGGCTGCTGCCAGTCGGTCATGAAACCGGGGTGGACATCCGTCTCGATCGTGACGGGCTTAAGGTCGCCACCAGGGTGCCAAAAGCGGATGCCATTGTCGTGAATGTCGAACGCCCCGCCGACTTTGCGAAAGACGTTGAGGAAGGTCATCATCTCTGACTGCCGAGCACCCTCGACAAAGATGTCACCGTGCGTGACAAGAGCGGCCGAGGCCCAGCTCGCCACCTCGTTGCGGTCGAAGAGTGCGCTGTGGCGGTAGCCCTCAAGCCGGTCGACACCCTCGATGAGGATGACGCGGTTGGGCTCGACCGAGATGATCGCGCCCATCTTCTGGAGAATGGCGATGAGATCCATGATCTCTGGTTCGATCGCGGCGTTCTTGAGCTCGGTCGTGCCCTCAGCGCGCACTGCGGTGAGCAGCACCTGCTCGGTCGCACCGACGCTCGGGTAGGGCAGCTCGATGTTGGCACCCTTGAGCCCGTTGGGCGCCGTGATGTAGATGCCCTCGTAGGTCTTGTCGACAACTGCGCCGAACGCCCTCAGGGCGTCCAGATGAAAGTCGATGGGGCGGTCGCCGATGCGGCAGCCGCCGAGGTCGGGAATGCGGGCTTCGCCGAGGCGGTGAAGCAGAGGGCCACAGAAGAGAATCGGGATGCGGCTGGCGCCAGCATGCGCA
>NZ_JBACFR010000206.1:0-11050 GCF_056262345.1 Homoserinimonas sp. | reverse complement strand
GGGCTCACCTTCTTGCCGATCCCCCGCAACTACTACGACGATCTCTCGGCCCGGTTCGACCTCGACGAAGGATTTCTTGCCACGCTGCAGGAGCTGGATCTCTTTTACGATCGGGATGCAGATGGCGAGTTCATCCACTTTTACACGCCGACGGTGGGCGGCGTATTCCTCGAAATCGTTGAGCGCCGCGGCGGCTATGACGGCTACGGTGCCGTGAACGCGCCCGTGCGGCTCGCCGCGCAGCGAGCCACGGCTCACTAACGCGCTCGGTCTTGGGCCGCCGTAACCGGCACCCCCTGAACCAAAAAAAATCGGGCCCCCGCATTGCGGGGGCCCGATTTGTGCTTAGCGAACGCTAGATCAGACGCGAGTCTCCAACCTCGGCGGCCGAGGCCGGGAGGCCATAGGCGGCGAGGATCTTGACCAGACGGCCGTCTTCACGCATCTCGGCCGCGAGGACGTTGAAGGCGTCAGACAGCGCCGTGTTGGCGGGGGCGAAGAGCACAGCAGTCTGCGACGGCACGTTGGTCGAGTCGACGCGAGCGTCTTCCTTGAGGACCTCGATCACGTAGTCCTCGCCCTGGGTGGCGATCGTCGCGGCTCCATAGCCGTCGAGCGCAGCATCCAGGCGGCCGGCCTTGAGGTCCTGGGCCAGGCTCAGCGAGTCGGGGTAGACGCGCGTCTCGGTGCCGGGCAGGTTCTTGAGGTCGTCGACCCAGAGGTATCCCTCAACGGTCCCGATGGTCTTGCCGAGCAGCTCGTCAACCGTGGAGTAGCCCTCCTCGGAGTAGACACTCAGCTCGTCCAGGTAGAGCGGGTCGCTCAGCGTGACAACCTCAGCGCGAGCTTCGGTGCGGTAGAAACCGCCGAGCGAAACGTCGACGCGAGCCTGCTCGGTCGCCGGGATGGCGGTCGCGTAGGTGTACGGCGCGAACTCGATGCTCAGGCACTCCTCCGCGGCAAACTCGGTCATCATGTCGCTGTCGATGCCAGAGATGGCGCCGTCGGCCTCGAACGAGTACGGCGGAGTGTTGGTGAGCGCAACCGTGAGCACACCCTCCTTCACCGTCTCGACCCCTGTGCGGGGCTCGCAGTCATCAGCGACGGTTGATTCCGACGCGGCTGAGCATCCAGTAAGCAGCAGTGCAGACACAACGGCGACGCCGCCGATGCCCGTGAGAGAACGCTTGTTCATTTCGACTCCTTGTTGTGTGGATATTTCGGGTTGTGATTGGTGACGCTGGGTGGGGCTAACTCAGGTGGCGGCTGAGTCGCTTCTCGAAGTTCTCGACGAGCCAGCCCCCTGGCACGGTGATCACGAGGTACATGAGCCCCGCGAGAGTGAGCACTTCGAGGTAGTGGAAGGTGGATGCACCCACCGAGTAGGCCTGGCTCAGCAGCTCGGGCAGACCCAGCGTGAAAGCGAGGGAGCTGACCTGGAGGATGAGAATGGCGAACCCCATGAGAGTGGGAAGCGCGATGCGGAAGCCCTGTGGGATCACGATGAAGCGCATAACGTCGAGCCGCTTGATGCCGAGGGCATCGGCCGCCTCGATCTCACCGTCGGGCACGGCGCGAAGGCCGGCCCGGATGATCTCACTCGTGTAGGCGGAGGTCGTGAGCGAGAGGGCGACAACGGTGGCCATAAACGAGTCGAGCACGATGTTGAACTCGGGCAGACCGAAATAGACCATCTGCAACATCACGATCGCGGGCATTCCGCGCCCCACCTCGATAAAGATCATCGTGAGGATGCGAACGATGCGGCTCTTGACCGACGAGAGCAGGGCGAGCCCAAGCCCGAGCGGGATGCCGACCAGCAGGCTGAGCGCCGTGACCTGCACGCTCACCCAGAGCCCGGAGAGCAAACGCGGGGACCATTCGAGCCAATCTGAAAGCAGTTCCATGGCCTAGCCCCTCCTTCCGAAGCTGAGTTTCTTTTCGAGCCAGCGAGACAGCGCAGCGAGCGGGCTGCCGATGGCGATGTAGACGGCGCCGGCGATCACGAAGGGCAGAAGCCCCTCCCCTGTGCTGCGCGCCGCCTGATTGGTGACGAACATGATTTCGACAACGCCGATGGTCGAGACGATCGACGAGTCCTTGAGCAGGCTGATCAGCCACGTCACCATGCCGGGAATCGCCACGCGAAAGGCCTGCGGCCCGATGACATTGGCGAAGATGGTCGCGCGCCCGAGCCCGAGGGCGGAGGAGGCCTCAAACTGCCCGGCGGGCACCGCCAGCAGACCGCCCCGGTAGATCTCAGCCAGGTGACCGGCCGAAATCAGCGCGAGTCCCATGATCGAGGCGAACACGGGGTCCCAGCGGATCACCGACGAGCCCACTCCAAAGAACAGGATGAAGATGAATACGACGGGCGGGATGCCGCGCAGAATGTCGATCACGCCCTTGCTGAGCACGCGAACGATGGCATACGGCGCCCGCCTGCCCGCTGCGAGCGGGAGGGCGAGAACTGCGCCGACTGCGAAGCTGACCAGGGTCACAAAAAGCGTGACCGGAACGGCGGCAAGGATCTTGAGAAACAGATCCATCAGCGGTCCGTAATGGCCGAGAGAAACTTTCTCGCGCGCTCGGTCGTGGGGTTGGCGAGCAGCTCGCGCGGCTCCCCCTCCTCGATGATCGCGCCATCCGCCATCACGATGAGGCGGTCGGCCACATCGGCGGCGAAGTGAATCTCGTGGGTGACCACGATCATTGTCATGCCGATGTCGGCGAGCTGGCGCATGACGGCCAGCACCTCGAGCCCCAGCTCGGGGTCGAGCGCCGATGTCGGCTCGTCGAAGAGCATGATCTGCGGGTCAAGAGCAAGTGCGCGCGCAATCGCGACGCGCTGCTGCTGACCGCCGGAGCACTTCTGCGGGTAGGCATCCATCTTGGCGCCGAGGCCAACGCGCTCGAGCAGCTCGCGGGAGCGAGCGTCGGCCTCAGCCCGGCTGCGGCCGAGCACCCGCTCCTGCGGGAACGAAACGTTGCGCAGAACACTCATGTGCGGGAACAGGTTGAACGACTGAAACACCATGCCGACCTTGCGGCGCAGGTCGAGCAGGTCTGCGGCCGAAACGCGGCCCGCGAAGTCGATGTTGCTGCCCAGCACCTCGAGGGTTCCTGAGTCGGGAACCTCCAACTGGTTGATGCAGCGCAGAAGCGTGCTCTTGCCCGAGCCACTCGGGCCGATGATCGCGACGACCTCGCCCTTCTTGACGTCGAGCGACACGTCACCGACGGCGGTGTGATCGCCGTAGGTCTTGTGGATGTGCTCGAGCCGCAGGATGGGCGCAGCCTCGTTTGTGTGGTCCGTCATGTCAGTTCCTTCCTCGCAGCGCGTGCACGGCGTCAACGCAGGCGCGTTCGATTGCCTCGAGATCGTCGGCCGACATCGCCGTCGACAGGGCAAGCAGTCCATTGGTGCCGAGCATTACTCCGCGCTCGTACGCAGCCCACCAGAGCTCGCCGAGGTCGAGCGGTTCGCGCAGTCTCGTCAGAGACCCGCTTCCGCTCACGGCGACACCCGCCTCGGTGAGGGCGTTTCGCAGGGCATCCCCGCGGTCATTCAGGTCGGCAACCGCCTGGTCGTCAAACAACTCCATGGCGATTCGGCCGGCCGTCATCGTGATGGGGTTGGCGCTGAACGTGCCTCCCCAGCCTACGGTGCCGGTGCCCAGAGGATCGAAGACGGCGAGCACATCGGCGCGGCCGCCGACACCGCCAACCGCGAATCCCCCGCCGATGATCTTGCCCACGGTGATGAGGTCGGGTTCGACACCATAGGCGCCCGAGAGTCCGTTCGTTGCCATGCGCAGCGTGATGACCTCGTCGACGATCATGAGGGCGTCGACGAGGCGGGTGGCCTCCCGAACATGGTCAACGAATGCAGCATCGGCGGGTACGAGACCTGCGCGGTTGGGCATCAGGTCGATGAGCACGGCGGCGAGGTCGCTGCCGTGTTCTGCCATCGCCCGATCGAATGCCTCGCGGTCACCCTGGGGTACCTCGATGACGTCCGATCGCACTCCGCCGGGGATTCCGGGGGCCGTGCGGCTGACGACGGCATCGGATGTTCCGTGATAGCTGCCCTCGAAGCGAATGAGCTTGTCGCGGCCCGTGAATGCTCTCGCCGCCCGAACGGCCGTCATGACGGCCTCGGTGCCCGAGTTGGAGAAGCGCCACGTTGAGTGCCCCGTGCGCTTAGCAAGAAGCTCGGCGAGGCCGATCTCACTCTCGGTCGGCAGACCGAACGCGGTGCCCCTGCCGATCAGGCCGGTGACGGCCTCGGTGATCTCCGGAACTGCATGGCCGTGGATGAGCGCCGTGTAGTTGTTGTTGCAGTCGATCACCCTGTGACCGAGCTGATCGGTGACGATGCTGCCGGCGCCCTGAACCGCGTAGGGCGGCGCGGGGGGAACGAACAGCGTTGAGCGGGTGTTGCCCCGCGTCATCACTCGGGTGGCGCGGGAGGGAAGCGGGTGTTCGAGGTAGGCCTCGCGCGCGATCATCCGTTGCTCACAATGGTTCGGTTCTGCTCGCGCATGAAGCCGGGGAGGTAGTGGAGGCCGAGGCCACCCTTGCCTGACGTGCCCGAGCGCTTCCAGCCGCAGAACGACTGCACGCCGGGCCATGCACCCGTCGTCGCGCCGTCGGCACGGTTGGAGTAGAGAACTCCCGCCTCGATCTCGTCGTAGAACTGCTCGATCTCCTCATCGACCTGCGAGAAGACACCGGCCGAGAGGCCGTAGTCGACGGCATTCGCTTCGGCGAGAGCCTCGTCCATTCCGTTGACCTTGATGACGGTGAGGAACGGGCCGAAGAGCTCGTCCTTGGTGAGCGCGTGGCCGAGGGGCAGGTCGCTGACCACGATGGGTGCGAAGAAGTTGCCGTCACGGTCGAGGCGACCGCCCGTAACGATGGTGCCGTGCTCCGCCGCCGTCGCAAGCGCAGCATCGAGGCGGGCTCCAATGGCGTCGTCGATGACGGGTCCGAGGTTCGTTGCACGATCCATCGGGTCGCCCACGACGAGCTGCTCTGCGCGCTCCTTGATCTTGGCGATCAGTTCATCGGCCACCGACTCGTCCACGATTACCCTGCGGCAGGCGCTGCACTTCTGGCCCGAGAGACCGAATGCCGAACGCACGATGCCAGCCGCGGCGTCATCGAGGTTGGCGCTGGCCGCCACGATGGCCGGGTTCTGGCCGCCCATTTCTGCGAGAACCGGGCGCTGGAACCCACGGGGTCCCGCCATCTCGAAGAGCTGCCATCCCACCTGGGCCGAGCCCGTGAACGCGATGCCGTCGACGTCGCCCTCGGCGAGCATCCGTCCGACCTCTGCTCCGCCGTGAATCACGTTGATGACGCCGGCGGGCAGGTGGCGGGCAAAGATGTCGCCGATCGCGGCGGTCGACCGCGGGGTCTTATCGCTCGGCTTGAGCACGACGGTGTTGCCGGTGACGAGGGCTCCGACCATCATTCCCACGGTGAGGGCCACGGGAAAGTTGAAGGGAGCGATCACGGCGAAGGCGCCGTAGGGCACGAGGATGTCGAGGTTCTGCTCGCGCTCGGTCGACTTCTGCTGGGCCGCGTAGCCGTTGTTCTTCTCGAAGAGCTCGCAGTAGTGCGAGATCATGTCGAGCACTTCTTGCGCTTCGCCATACGCCTCAAGGCGGGTCTTGCCCGTCTCCGCCGACAGGATCGCGGCAATGCGGGTCAGCTCGAACTCAACATCGGTGCGCGCCGCGAGCAGCATGGCGTTGCGTTCGCGAAAGTCGCGCTTGCGCCACGCCTTGGCCTGACCACGGGCCGCGGTGATCGCTGCCGTTACCTGCTCGGGCGTCGCCGCATACGCTGCGCCGACACGAGTGCTGCCCTCGACGGGGTCGATGCGCTCGATCACCGTCTCGGAGACGTGCTGCTCTCCGCCAATCAGGTTCGATTCGATGGGCGATTCTTCTGACCGGATGCTGACAAGCGCGGCCTCGTAGGCGAGGTCGAGGGCTTCATCGCCCAGGCTCGTTGACGCGTAGTTGACGGATGCCATGGTGGTGCTCCTTCTGAATAGCGGGGGTCTATCGAGTTGCGGGTCGGGTGTGACGACTAGTGCTTGTTGGCGAAGCGGCCAAGGCTCCAGTCGGTTCCTGCGAAGGTTGTCGTCTCACCGGTGGCCGCGAGTTCAGCGGCGATGCGGCCCATCGCGGGGGCGAGCTGTATGCCTGACCCGCCAGCACCCATGACGTGCACGATGTTCGTGGCGTCGGGGTGGAGGCTCACGATCGGCTTGTTGTCGGGCGAGATCGCGTAGAGACCGGTCCAGGTGCGGCCGAGCGACATTCCCTGGGGCTCGCGCAGGCGCATCGGCAGCAGCTCGCGAACACGGTCGATGAACTCCTGCGGCGCTGCGCCCAGGGCGGCCTCGGGGTCGCGCTCTTCTTGGATGCTCTCGTCGGTGTGGATTCCGACGAAGATCTCGTTGGGGGTCTCTGACCGAAAGTAGATGCCGTCGAGCCCGGAGCCGGGAACGTAGTCCATGACGAACGGGATCAGCGGGTCGATGGTCTCTTCGTGGTGAATCTTGACCTTGGGGCGCAGCTGGTTGTTCTGGGGAACGGGGGTCCCGAACAGGTCGGCTACCTTGCGAGCCCACGGCCCAGCCGCGTTGACGACGACGTCGGCGACGAACGTGCCGTTGTTGGTCTCGATCGACCAGCTTTCGTCGGCACCCTGGGTTGCCGATACGACGGTGATGCCGTTCTGCACAGAAACGCCCTTGGCCGTGAGTACCGCGGCGGCACGCAGCACGTACTCATAGCTGTCCACGTGCCCGTCCGACGGGCCGAAGACGGCTCCGGCGCGGTCGTCCGTGATGAGGCGCGGCCAGCGCTGCTCGATCTCGCGGGGGGTCATGATGATGGGGTCGGTGATGCCGAACTCACGCTGGATGTCGATGCTCTGCTGAAAGATCTCGAGGTCAGCGTCGGTGGCGCCGTAACGCAGGTAGCCGGAGCGGGCCAGGAGGATGCCGTAGTCGGCGGCGAAGCGCTCGTAGTACCGCAGGCCGAAATCCCGCACGTGAATGCCTGAGCGGTCGAGGTACTGGGTCTCGATGACGCCGGCTGATTTGCTCGACGAACCAAATCCCGGGCCGAACTGCTCGAGGACCGTGACGTCGGTGAACCCCATCTCCGCAAGCTCAAGTGCGGTGGTCAGTCCGGCAACGCCGGCGCCGATGATGACGATTCTGCGGTCAGTGCTCACGTGGTTCTCTCCCTGCGTGCTTCAACGATCTGGTCGCTCAGGAGTGATGGCATCTGTGCGACCGCTCCGGGCTGGTGCCCGGTGGTGGAACACTACAGTACTATCGCTTTTAGCGAGGCCCGGCCGTTTTCCGCATTGTTTACGTGGCTGAAACATCACAGCGACGCGGCAGCCAGGGCCATATGATGGCGCCCAAAAGCAGGCATTCTGGGCAGAAAAAAGGGGGGCAGCACACGTCGTGCGCTACGCCCGCGGGCTGTGGAGCGGGCTCTTAGAACCGCTCGAGCCTCAAGAGCTGCCAGCCGTGCGTGTGCAGCGGCACCCTCTCGGCGACCCGGTACCCCGACTTGGTGAGGAACGGCTCCACCCGCAGTCCGGGGCTGAGCATCGGGTAATTAGAGGCGACGGCTCGGTCCTCGGCGTCGGCCAACACCAGATCGCCGTGCGGCCTGAGGATTCGCGCGAGCTGCCCGGTAACCACCGCGACATCGAGATCTGCCGCCGCGACGCCGATGAACTGCCCCTCATCGTCGACGATCGCCATCGATGGGGTGAGCGCATGATCATCGGTGCCCCACGCATCGATGAACGGGCCGACAATCGCCAGGCCTTCGCTGTCGCGCGCGGCACGGAACCACTCCGACCGCCCGTAGTCGTAATAGGTATCGGATTCGGGGTTATAGACGTGCATCTTGGGGGCCAGCACGCCTCCATCTGCTCGCCACCACAGCATGCCAGAGGCGTCCCCCGCTGTCTCATCGGCGACCCACACCACGCCGACTCCCACGATCTCGGGGTGCACTGGCGTGATGGCATCGGCGCACACCGGTTCGAGCGCGCTCGACATCGCGGCTAGGTGCTGGGGGCCCAGGCTGCCCGATCCCCGCAGCGCCACCACACGCCCGGCGAGATCGCTGAGCACCTGGCGCACGAACGCGACCGGTTCGTCGAACTCGTTGACGATGTCATCACCAATCATGGGCGGCCTCCTGTTTCTGCCGTGACAGCACTCACGCTGCCGGTTTCTGGGCCAGCCACACCGCCCTCGCGCTCGCGGAGCGCGTGGTGAAGGTGGGTGATGCCCTCGCCGAGAAAATCATTGAGCCTGGTGGCCGCCGCATGGGCCTGCTCGGTCTCTCGCGCGGCACCCGCCTCGACGAGCTGCCGCGCGAGCACAGACGTGCCGGCGCGCGCGCCGCGGTCGCGGAACACGAGCATCGCATGAGGCGAGAACTCGATCTGCATCGTTATCGAGGCCTTGCTGATGCGGCTCGAGCGGGAACTCGCGGCGAGCTCGATGAGAAAACGCGAGTTCGCTCGCCGAGCCGAGATCGGGTCCTCTGCATCTCGAAGGCGGCTCGCCGTGGCTTCGAGAGTCTGGATGTCGTGGGCAGAGGCGCGCTCGGTCGCGAGAATCGCGGCCTGGCCGGTGAGAGCCGCCTGCCAGTCAAGAAGGTCACGCAGTTCGATGGGGCTCAGCTGCGCAAGCGAGCTTTCGAAGAACCGCATATTCGATTCGTGGGGGGCGATCACGAAGGTGCCGCCCGAACGGCCACGGGTCGTGCGCACAAGGCCCTCTTCTCGCACCACCTTGAGGGCGTCGCGCAGGGTCACGGGCGAGATCGACAGCTGCGCCGCGAGGTCAATCTCGCTCGGGAGCTGCTCGCCATTGGCATAGATGCCCAGGGTGATCGCCGAGCGGATGCGACTCACGACCGTCTCGGTGCGGCCGGGCTCGTCGAGCGGCGCAAAGAGAACTCTGCGCGTGAGGGTGGTCAGCGAGTCAGCCATAGCCCGTTCACTTTAGCGCGCGGCTAGGCAGACACCGCCGGGCGCGCTGAGCCCCCGATCACCGCCACCGCTGCGGTAATGACCGCCGCAGCGACCACTGCCCACTCCGAACCAATGCGCAGAAGCAGCGCGCCTGCGCACGCCCCCGCCGCCATGCATCCGATCGCCATCGCCCTGCGCCCCCACCGCTGGCGCTTATTGGCGCCGAGCTTCGACTCGAACGCGAGACCCACGAGCGTCGAAGTGATGACGACAGTGGAGACATCGGCGATGCCGAGATGCCGAGCGATGCCGGCCTGTGCCCCCATGGCGGCGCTGAGCAAAACAATGGCAGTGAACAACGCGACGGGCGCTTCGCGCGAGGCGGCTGCGGCGGGCAGTGCCGCGCTCGCGTGGGCAGCAGCCGCCACGAGAAGCACCGCCGTAACCCGACGGTTCCAACCAGACGGAGCCTGCCGCATCGCGGTGCCCGCGACAGTCGCGCCCCCGGCGAACGCGGCCAGGGCAATGAGCGGGCCAGCCACCGGCAGATCGTCCGCCCCGGCAATACCCATCCCCAAGATGAGAACGTTGCCGGTCATGTTGCCCACGAACACCCGATCGAGCGTGAGATAACCGACAGCATCCACGACCCCCGTGGAAAACGTGAGCGCAAGCAAAAGGGCCAGGTGCAGTCGTTCGCTGCGAACAACCATGGCCCGGCCGGTGCTACACGGCGAGACCGACGGCCAGAGCGATTACACCCAGCAGCGGGATGACCCCCTGAATAAGCGCCGCCCTGGCCTTGTCGGGGCTCGACAGGATGAGAACCGCGCTCGCCGCCACCATCGAGCCCGCCCCGGTGAAGACGAGGGTTGCCCCCACGACCGGATGGCCGAGCGCGTAGAGCACAATGCCGAGGCCAACGGCGATTGCGAGAAAGAGGTTGTAGAACCCCTGATTGAACGCGAGGGACTTAGTGGTTTCGGCCTCCGACGGGCTCATCCCAAAGGTCGCCCTGGCTCGGGCCCCCGTCCACGCGAGCGACTCGAGATAGAAGATGAACACGTGGATGAGCGCCGCGATTGCGGTGAGCACGAGTCCGGCAACGATCATGATCGCGCCCATCCGAGGGGAGGATTCTTCACAGTGCGAACACTAGCCCCGGCACCCCGGCTCTGCCACCGCCCGGCCGGCGAGGCTAGCCGGTGCCCGGGGCTAGTCGCCGCTTGGCGCTAGTCGCTGCCCTGCGCTAGTCGTTCCACGACCAAACGTCGTCGCCGCGCAGCGTGGCATCCGCCCCGCCGTCAACATAGATCGTCTGCCCAGCCATGTGCGTGTTCTCGGGGCTCGTGAGCCAGATGAGCGCGTGGGCGATCGACTCCGGCGGCTGGTGCGAGTTGAGCGGCATCGGCACGTGCTTGTCGACCATCGCCGCGCCCTCGGGGGTTGCCAAGAGCTCGGCGGTCATCGGGGTGATCACGGTGCCGGGTGCTACCGCGTTGAGGGGGATACCAGAGCCGGCCCAGTCGCTCGAAACGGCGGCGCGACGAACCCAGCGAGAGAGTGCCCGCTTCGACGACGGGTAGTTGAGGTACCCCATCTGCGGGCCCTCTGCGGCGAGCGCATCTCCAAGGGCGAGCGCAGCAGCCTCGTCACCTCTGAGGGCGGCGGCGACGAGTTCTGGCGAGTTCTGCTGCAGCGATGCCATGGAGGAGACCACGGCTGCGCGGGGCGATTCGGATGCCCGCAGCGCCGGCAGCAACTGCGTCAGCAGCTCGGTCACACCGAAATAGTTGATGGCCATGGTCTTGGAGATCGGCGCAGAGATTCCGGCGCAGGCGATCACGGCGTCGATGACTCCTCCGGCACGTTCGATCGCCTGGGTCGCTGCTGCCGTGCGGCCCTCAGTGGTTGAAAGATCTGCGACGACCTCGGCATCCTTCAGATCGATGCCGATGACCTTCTCTCCGCGGGAGCGCAGGATGCTCGCGGTGGCTGCGCCGATGCCCGACGCCGA
>NZ_JBACFR010000205.1:0-2893 GCF_056262345.1 Homoserinimonas sp. | reverse complement strand
CTCATGCACTACGGCAGCCCCGAGCAGAAGCAGCGCTACCTGCCCAAGATGATCAGCGGCGAGTGGACGGGCACCATGAACCTCACGGAGCCGCAGGCTGGCTCCGATGTGGGGGCACTCACCACCCGTGCCGTGCCCAACGGTGACGGCACGTACGCCATCACTGGTCAGAAGATCTTCATCACCTGGGGCGACCACGACGTCGCCGACCAGATTGTGCACCTCGTGCTCGCCCGCACCCCGGGTGCGCCCGAGGGAACCAGGGGCATTTCGTGCTTCATCGTGCCCAAGGTCATGGTCAACGACGACGAGTCGCTCGGTGAGCGCAATGGCGTCGAAACCGTCTCTCTCGAGCACAAGATGGGCATCCACGGCTCCCCGACCTGCGTTCTGGCGTACGAGAACGCCACCGGCTACCTCATCGGCGAAGAGAACAAGGGAATGCGCATCATGTTCGTCATGATGAACAGCGCCCGCCTCTCGGTGGGTATGCAGGGCCTCGCCGTGGCCGACCGTGCCTACCAGCAGTCGGTGCAGTACGCGAAGGACCGCATCCAGGGCAAGGCGATCGGCGTCACTGGTCGCGACTCAGCGATCATCGAGTTCCCGGATGTTCGCCGCATGCTGATGACGCAGAAGGCCTACCTGGCCGGGCTGCGTCGTCTGCTGCTGCTCACCGCGGTGCACACCGACCTCAGCACGAACTCGCCCGACGAGGCGACCCGCGTGCGCTCGGACGAAATCGTGGGCCTGCTCACCCCGATCGCCAAGTCGTTCGGCACCGATCTCGGCAACGAGCTCACCTCGCTCGCGGTGCAGATTCACGGCGGAATGGGCTTTATCGAGGAGACGGGTGTGGCGCAGCACTACCGCGACATTCGTATCGCGGCGATCTATGAGGGCACCAACGGCATCCAGGCCGCCGACCTTGTTGGTCGCAAGATGCCCGTTCGCGGCGGGTCGTCGTTCCTTGAGTTCATTGCCAGCATGCGCGAGATTGAGCCACTTCTGGCGGAGGCCGGCGAGGAGTTCGCCTCCATTCGCGAGGAGCTTGCTCGTCAGTTCACGGCACTGGAGAAGGCCACCGGATGGATGCTGCGCACCGGCATGTCAGACCCCAACGCGGTGCTCGCGGGTTCGACGCCGTACCAGCGCATGTGGGGCGTCGTGACGGCGGGCTGGCTGCTGGCTAAGGGTGCGCTCGCCGCGAGCAAGCTCGACAACGCCGAGCGGGCGGCAGACGAGCTCGCGGTTGCGCGCTTCTATGCCGAGCAGCTTCTGCCACAGTCGAGCGGACTGCTGAGTGCCGCTACGGCGGGCGCTCGCGACCTGTTCGCGCTGAGCGAGGACAAGTTCTAACGCAGGCCTGATGTGCCGAGCGGCGTGCCGCCCGCCGCGCCCCTTGCAGGCGCGCCGCGCCCCGATCATGGGGCGCGGCGAGCTATTTTTGGGGGCGCTGAGATCCGGGATGCGCACGCGCACGCATCCGGAGCCGCCCCTCACCTGCTCCCCAGCGCGCCGGGTAGGCTGGGATCACAATGGATGAGCTTGATATCTCCGCGCAGGTCGCGACCCTTCGTGCCACGTTTACCGAAATCACGGCGGTGGTCGACGTCGATCGGCTCACAGCGGATATCGCCACTCTCAGCGAGCAGGCCGGTGTTCCCGATCTGTGGGACGACCCCGCCGCCGCACAAAAGGTGACGAGCGCGCTCAGTCACCGCCAGGCGGAGCTGGCCAAGATCAAGGGCCTCAAGCAGCGCCTCGACGACATCGAAATCATGGTGGAACTCGCCAACGAAGAAGGCGATGCGGATGCTGCGGCCGAGGTCCACAAAGAACTTCGCGACATTCAGCGGGTGCTCGGCGAGCTCGAGGTGCAAACGCTGCTCAACGGTGAGTGGGATTCCCGTGCTGCCGTGATGACCATCCGCTCCGGTGCCGGGGGCGTCGACGCCGCAGACTTCGCCGAGATGCTGCAGCGCATGTACCTCCGCTACGCCGAGAAGGCCGGCATTCCCGCACGCGTGCTCGACACAAGCTATGCGGAGGAGGCGGGAATCAAGTCGACCACGATCGAGTTCGATGCTCCCTACGCCTTCGGCAAGCTGAGCGTCGAGGCGGGAACGCACCGCCTCGTGCGCATGTCCCCGTTCGGTGCGGCGGGCAAGCGCCAGACGAGCTTTGCGGCGGTCGAGGTGATTCCCCTCATGGAAGAGACGGAGTCGATCGAGATCCCCGAGAACGAGATTCGGGTGGATGTGTTCCGCTCAAGCGGGCCCGGCGGGCAGTCGGTCAACACAACAGACTCCGCGGTTCGCCTCACGCACATCCCGACCGGCATCGTCGTGTCGATGCAGAACGAGAAGAGCCAGATTCAGAACCGAGCCGCCGCGATGCGCGTGCTGCAGTCGCGTCTTCTGCTCGTGCAGAAGGAGCAGGAGGCGGCTCAGAAGAAGGAGCTCGCGGGCACCATCACGGCGAGCTGGGGCGACCAGATGCGCAGCTATGTGCTCGCGCCATACCAAATGGTTAAGGATCTGCGCACCGAGTTCGAGGTAGGCAACCCGTCCAATGTGTTTGACGGCGACCTTGACGGCTTCATCACGGCCGGCATCCGCTGGCGCAAGCGCGCTGTCGAAAGCTAGG
The DNA here is from genome assembly GCF_056262345.1 of Homoserinimonas sp. NCBI lineage: Bacteria > Bacillati > Actinomycetota > Actinomycetes > Micrococcales > Microbacteriaceae > Homoserinimonas > Homoserinimonas sp. Next base: position 244 of record NZ_JBACFR010000205.1, on the reverse strand, counting down.
CGCCGCAGCTACCCGATCGGGTTTCGACTTTCTTAACGGATGATGGCCCGCACCTTTTGGTGCGGGCCATCATTCTGAGCTATCGAACCGCTTACTGACGAACTACTTAGTGGCGAACCACCTGGCGGCGGACTACGAGCCAGGCGATCGTGGCAGCCACGAGCAGCGCTAGCACGATGAGCACGATCGGCAGGAGCGATGCGGGGGAGACGCTTTGCGCACCCGCGGCGAGTTCGCCCGATCC
>NZ_JBACFR010000204.1:0-4710 GCF_056262345.1 Homoserinimonas sp. | reverse complement strand
CGGCAGAGGCGCTGTATGCGGCCACGTTGCAGGCCATGGTGAACAGCTTTCACCATGCGGGCGACGAAAGCGTCTCTCGCTGGGTTACCGTGCGCCGGGCGCAGGACGGGATCGTCGTTCAGGTGGGCGACGCCGGGCGCGGGTTCGTCGTCGGCGACATTCCGGCAGAGCGTCTGGGCGTTCGCGTGTCGATCATCGAGCGGATGCAGGGGGTAGGGGGAGTCGCGCGCGTCGACTCCTCGCCCGGTGCCGGCACCGTGGTCACGATCACGTGGCCTGCGCGAGCGGAGGTGTCGCAGTGAACCTCTCCGTGCCTCGCTACGTCGTTATCGCCCTGGGCGCCGTGTTCTCTGGCTACCTGCTCATCCTCGCCGCCTCGTCAATCAACGATGGAACGAGTCCTGGTCGGGTCGGGCTCGCCGGGTTGCTGTTTGCCGGGGCCACCCTTGTCAGCCTTGCCGTGGAGTCGAAACGGGCGCAGTTCTGGATCGGGCTGTGCAATGTGGCTCTCGCGCTGATTCTGCCGATGCTCGTGACCTCCCAGCTGCCGGCGGACTTCGTGCCCGGCAGCAGCTATGCCACCTGGTACGTTGCGGCCGTCGGCACGCTCATGGTCTTCACCTCCGCGCGCGGGTTCCTCCTGCTCTCGTGGGTTGGCATCGGCATCCTCGTTGTGCAGTCGCTTATGTGGGGCGGCTTCGGCGCGCTGGCCCCGCTTGGGGTTTTTGGAAGCGTGCTGTGGGTGGGGGTCTCGCACATGCTGCGCAGCTCTCTGGGCAAGGCCGAGCGCGACGCCCAGGTCTATGTTGCTGCCGAGCGGGAGGCCGCTCAGTGGCAGGCCGCTCAGGATGCTCACCTGCAGGAGCGACGGTTTCGCCTGGAGCAGACGGGGCGGATGGCTCTGCCCATGCTGCGCCACATCGTCGAATCGGACGGCGCATTGACCGAGGGGGAGAGGCGCGAGTGTCTGCTTCTCGAAGCCGGCATCCGTGACGAGATTCGGGGCCGAAGCCTGCTTGACGACGCGGTGCGCGAACAGGTGATGATGGCCAGGCGCAGAGGCGCGACCGTCAACCTTCTCGACGAGGGCGGCATCGATGATCTGCCCGCAGGCGATGCTGCGATCGTGCACTCCCGCATCGCTCACGCCCTGCAGGGGTGCGCGGCCGACACGATCATCGTGAGAACCGTTGCGGCAGGGTCTGAAGTCGCTGTCACCGTAGTGGGGCTCATGGCAAGCGGAGTCAACCTGCTGGGTCATTCCTCGGATGAGAGTGACGAGCCGGAGATCGTGCTGTGGCTCGAGATTCCCCGGGCGGAGGGCAACGACGGGGCAACGGATTCGCCTGGTCGGCTGCCCGTCTCGATCGGCGGCGAAATGGGAGAGGGGCCGGAAGCTTAGCTTCCGGCCCCTCTAGACCCCGAGTCAAAACGATAACCCGAATATCGCCCTGACTCGCCCCCAATTCACTAGCCCGCTTACCCTAGTCGGCTAATGAATCGTGGTGTGACTCTTGGAGTGACACCTAGCACTATCTATGTTGCATTGCGGCAACCATACATGAAAGTCATCATTTCGGGGGACGACCGGGGGACAATTTTGTGAAAATCCCGCTAAGTGGCCCAATTGCTCCGCCAAATCCCCCCGAGTGAGGGGCATTCTCCGGGGTACATTTCGCTCGGATGACCCTAGCGGAGCGGTCGGGACGCGCCCCAGGCTCCCGGGCCAGCCCGAAGTGGCGTTCTCAGAGAACGGGCGCTCCGCATCCATGCGGAGGTCGGGGCGGGGGCGGGGTCGTCGGCGTCTCGGAGTTCATCGACGACGGAACTCACGACCGCAACGACGGCCGCGGCTTCCGTGGCCGTCGGCGAGCCTCCCGTGACCACAATGTCGATCGGCTCAGGTACCTCGGCGAGGTCGGGAACCTCGCCGTACGGGGTGCCCGTCACAGGGGGATGTTCCCATGCTTCTTAGGCGGCATGCTTGCCCGCTTCGTCTTGAGGGTGCGCAGCGCCTTGGTCACGATCACGCGGGTCGCGGCCGGCTCAATGACGCCGTCGAGCTCGCCGCGCTCGGCAGCGAGGAACGGGCTTGCAACGTTGTAGGTGTATTCGTTGGCGAGCCGGGTGCGCACCGCCGCGACATCCTCACCGTTGGCCTCGGCCGTCTTGAGCTCGCTGCGGTAGAGGATGTTCACGGCACCCTGCCCGCCCATAACGGCAATCTCGGCGGTGGGCCATGCGTAGTTGAGGTCCGCCCCCAGCTGCTTCGACCCCATCACGATGTACGCGCCGCCGTAGGCCTTGCGCGTGATCACGGTGACGAGTGGCACGGTGGCCTCGGCGTAGGCGTAGAGCAGCTTGGCGCCACGACGGATGACGCCGGTCCATTCCTGGTCGGTGCCGGGGAGATAGCCGGGAACATCCACGAGGGTCAGAATCGGGATGTTGAAGGCGTCACAGAAGCGAACGAAACGGCTGGCCTTCTCGCCCGCCTCAATGTTGAGGGTGCCCGCCATGGCGCTCGGCTGGTTGGCAATGATGCCGACCGAACGGCCCTCGACACGGCCGAAGCCGATGATGATGTTGGGGGCAAAGAGCGGCTGCACCTCGAGAAAATCCCCGCCATCGACAACGTGCTCGATGATCGTGGTCATGTCGTAGGGCTGGTTGGGGCTGTCGGGAATCACGACGTTGAGCTTGCGGTCTTCGTCGGTGATCTCGAGCTCGACATCCGACGCATAGGCGGGGGAATCGGAGAGATTGTTGTCGGGGAGGAACGAGAGCAGGGCCCGCGCGTAGTCGAGGGCATCGTCTTCGTCGCTTGCGAGGTAGTGCGAGACGCCGGAGACCTTGTTGTGGGTGAGAGCGCCGCCGAGCTCCTCCATGCCCACGTCTTCACCCGTGACGGTCTTGATCACGTCGGGGCCCGTGACAAACATCTGGCTCGTCTTGTCGACCATGATGACAAAGTCGGTAAGCGCGGGGGAGTACACGGCGCCGCCAGCGGCCGGGCCCATGACGATGGAGATCTGCGGGATGACGCCCGATGCCATGGTGTTGCGGCGGAAGATTTCGCCGTATTTGCCGAGCGCGACGACGCCCTCTTGGATGCGAGCTCCGCCGGAATCGAGCATGCCGATGATGGGGATGCCGAGGCGAAGGGCAAGGTCCATGACCTTGATGATCTTCTCTCCAGCGACCTCGCCGAGCGACCCGCCGAAGATTGTGAAGTCCTGCGCATAAACCGCGACCTGGCGGCCGTGAATGGTTCCGGTTCCGGTAACGACGGCGTCGCCGTACGGCCGAGACTTGTCCATGCCGAACGCGTGGGTGCGGTGCCGAACGTACTCGTCGAGTTCGACGAACGATCCGGGGTCGAGAAGCTGTTCGATGCGCTCCCTGGCCGTCTTCTTGCCCTTGGCATGCTGCTTGGCGATGGCGGTTTCGCCGCTCGCGGTCACCGCTTCGTGATAGCGGTTCTTGAGGTCGGCAAGCTTGCCAGCGGTCGTGTACATGTTCGGGGCATCGGCGGCGGCGTCGGTGTTTGCATCGACATGGGCGGCGTTTTCGGCAGTCACGCGCCTCACTTTACCGGCGCACCACCCCCGCCAGAGTGAGGTCTCCTACAAAAGACCGCGGCTAAACGCTGTGTCAGTCGCAAAAAGATAGTTGCGCGTTGCCAGCGTCACTCGCTCGGTGGGGGTCCATCCCGATGCTGACCAGGTGTACATGCGGTACTGGGGCCAGCGGCTGCGCACGTCGTCGGCGAAGTCGTTAGCGCTTCTGCCATAGCGCCCGATGTGGCGATCCTCGATTTCGAGCAACAGGCTGGGGAGGTGGGCCGTGATCGTCGCCTCGGCGCCGTCGAGCACGCTCGGCTCGAACCCCTCCACATCGACCTTGAGAAATGACACGCTGGGGATGCTGTGCTGCTCGCACCAGGCATCCACCGTCTCCATTCGCACCTTCCACGTGCGCTGGCGGGGCGCCTGCGGGGTGAGGGCGCGTTCGGTTCCGGTTGCCACATGGGTGTGCCCATAAATGGGGACCCCAAACTTAACGGGCAACAGCATCGAATGCTCGCCCTGCTCCATTCCGATGGCGGCATGGGCTACGCGAACGTGACGGGCGCCGATCAGGGAGCGCAGCGCTCCGACCATGCGAAACTGCCGCTTCTGGGGCTCGAACGAGTTGACGGAACCGCCAGGCCCCACAAGCGCGGCGAGGGGAACCGTATACATTCCATAGGCCGCGCCGACATCGAAGACAGTGTCGCCGGGGCGCACAACGGCGCTAAGCCCGAGAATCTCTGGCTCCGCCATTCTCAGCCGTGCGGCGAGACGCATGACGCCGTGGGCGGTTCGGGTGCGCAAGGAAACCTCGGGTGAGTTCACGCGCTCATCGTATCCGTCGACTAGCAGCACGGCGCACCCGTCACCGAGGCGCGCAGCATTACTCTGGGCGCATGGCACTGTCTTCTTCTCTGTCGCTCAGCGCCACGCTCGTGTCGCGGCTTGATGTGCTCGAGCAGTGCGCATCGACGAACACCGAACTGGTTGAGCGTGCGGCGCAGGGCTGGCCCCACTTCTCCGCCGTAGTCACTGACGACCAGACCGGCGGCAGGGGCAGGCTCGGGCGCACCTGGGTAGCTCCGCCCGGCCGCACCCTGGCGATCTCCGTTCTTCTCCGACCGGCCTTCTCTGCCGA
>NZ_JBACFR010000203.1:0-3622 GCF_056262345.1 Homoserinimonas sp. | reverse complement strand
GACCGCTGCGGCACGAGCGAGCCGGGGATCGCCGCGAGGGCGAGCAACAGCAGCAGGACGAGCGCCGTTCGCATGCTCGTGAGCTGGCGCCAGAAAAACCTCAGGTACCCCACAAAGCCCAGGGCAGGCTGCGAGACATCGCCCTTCTTGCGCGGCGCGCCCACGGGCGAATCAATGTGATCAGATGGCCGTGACAAAGCTGCCAATCACCGAACCTAGGTACGACGTGAATTGAGTCCACAGCCCGGTGACCATGGCGATACCAATGAGCACGAGAACGGCTCCCCCGATGATGTTGATGATGCGGATGTGGCGCTTGAGCCACGCGACAGAACCGGCCACCCAGCCAAAGCCGAGAGCCACAAGAAGAAACGGGATGCCGAGGCCGAGACAGTAGGCCAGGCCCAGGAACGCTCCCCTGGCGGGCGAGCCACCCTCGAGGCTCAGCGCAAGAACGGCCGCGAGGGTCGGGCCCATGCACGGTGCCCACCCGAGGCCGAAGACGAGACCGAGGAACGGCGCGCCCGCGAGCCCCGTCGCCGCCTTCCAGCGCGGTTTGATGGTGCGCTGAAGCGCCGTGAACTGACCAATAAAGACCAGGCCCATGATGATGATGACCACTCCGGCGATGCGCGTGATCAGATCCATCCACGGAGCAAGCAACAGGCCGGCAACGCCGAAGAGCATGCCGAACGCAACGAACACCACGCTGAACCCGAGCACAAAGAGCAGAACGCCCAGAAGCAGGCGGTTGCGTGCCCTGCGGCGGTCGCCCACCGACTCGGCGGCTTCGGTGACGCCGCCGATGTAACCCAGGTACCCCGGCACGAGCGGCAGCACGCAGGGAGACGCAAACGACACGAAGCCCGCGAGAAGCGCAAGCGGCACCGCGAGAAGCAGCGTGCCCTCAGTGACGATCTCGTAGATGGAATCCACTACGCGCCCTCAGCCAGCAGGTCACGAATCACCGTGTCGAGGTTCGACGGCGACGTGATCTGGCCGAGGAACCGCGCGGCAACCCGCCCCTGCTTGTCGAGCACGATCGTGGTTGGAACAGCGCTCGGCGGCACATGACCGGCAAACGCTAGGCGGGCAGCCCCCGATTCGGCGTCGATGATCGAGGGGTAGGTGATGCTGTACTTGCGCGCAAAGGCGAGTGCCGTCTCCGGTTGATCCCGAATGTTCACGCCGACGAACGAGACGCCTTTATCGGCATAACGGGCGCTGATCTCCTGCAGGTCGGGAGCCTCGGCGCGGCACGGCGCACAGTTCGCGTACCAAAAGTTGACCACAACAACGTCGCCGGCATAGTCAGCGCTGCTGATGTCAATGCCGCCGTCGGTTACGCCATCAAATTCCATGGGGTCGGCGCGGTTCTCGGCCGGAACCTCCGTAACCGTCCCGTCGCTCGACGTGTAGTTGGTGGTCCCGCCGTTGCCGTACTTAGCGGCCAGCGGGTCACTCGTGCAGCCCGTGAGGGCAATGGCGGCCACAGCGGCAATCGTGATCACGCGGCGCAGCGACGAACGGCGGTTCACGGTCACACTGCTCCAAAATCTGCGGCCTGCCCGAGCAGAGCCGCCGCCGGCTCTGAGTAGCCGACCTCAACAAAAACATCGTCGCGGCGCTCAAGCGTGGTGATGCTCGAGAGGCTGCACCGGCGCTTGCGCGGGTCATGCGGCAGCCGGCGACCAGACACATAGCGCTGCACCATAACGATGGGCATCTGGTGACTCACCATCACCACCTCTCCTCCGTCGGCATTCGACCAGGCGTCTTCGATTGCGGCGAGCATGCGGTCGGCAACGCTCGCAAATGGCTCACCCCAGCTCGGCAACCACGGGTTGACCACCCAGGGCCACGACTGCGGGCGCAGCAGCACCTGAGGTCCGAACTCAAAGGTCTTGCCCTCGAACTTGTTGGTCGGCTCGATGATGCGATCTTCTGTGACGATGTCGAGGCCGAATCTGTCGCTCCACGGCTGGGCAGATTCCTGCGCACGCTGCAACGGCGAGGCATACAGGGCGGTAATTGGATGCCCCTCGAGGGAGTCGGCGGCGACCTCGGCCATCTTGTGACCAAGCTCTGAGAGGTGGTATCCCGGGATACGGCCATAGAGAACGCCCTGCGGGTTATGAACCTCGCCGTGGCGCACGAGATGAATGAGATTCGCGGGCACGAGACCAGTCTAGGCAAACGATCCTGAACCTCCGGCCCAGCGCCTTTAGACTGACTGAGTGAGCGAACGCACCCTTATTAAGAACCTGGCCGCGGCATCCGACGGTCCCACCTCTGTTTCCGGCTGGGTCGAGACGGTGCGTGATCAGAAGAAGGTGCAGTTTGTCGTACTGCGCGACGAGAGCGGCGCCGTGCAGCTGGTGCACCCGCGCGCCTTCGGAGAGGATGGCGCGCCCCTCGAGGACGCCCTCGCCGACACCATTTCTGGCCTCGCCCAGGGCACCTTCCTCACCGCGACGGGTGAGCTCAAGCACGACGAGCGCGTCAAGCTTGGCGGCGTCGAGATCAAGCTCGACTCGATCGTGACGACCGCGCCCGCGATCGCCGAGACCCCCATCGCCGACGACAGCGGCATCGACAAGCGCATGGACTGGCGCTTTCTCGACCTGCGCGTGCCCAAGCACGCCCTCGTCTTCAAGATCCAGACCACGCTCGAGCACGCCTGGCGCACCTACTGGGTCGAGAACGACTTCATCGAGCTGCACACCCCCAAGCTCATGGCGAGCGCATCCGAGTCGCGCGCCGAGTTATTTGAGGTCGAGTACTTCGACACCAAGGCCTACCTCGCGCAGAGCCCCCAGTTCTTCAAGCAGATGGCTCAGCCCGCTGGTTTCGGCAAGATCTTCGAGGTCGGCCCCGCCTTCCGCGCCGACCCCTCCTTCACCTCGCGCCACGCCACCGAATTCACCTCGGTGGATGCTGAGATCAGCTGGATCGACAGCCACGAAGACGTCATGAAGATGCACGAGGAGCTTCTCGTCGCCGGCTTCGAGGCCGTCAAGGCCAAGCATGGCGCCGAGATCGAGGCCCTCTACGGCATCACGCTTGAGGTTCCGACGACACCGTTCCCGCGCATCCCGCTGGCCGAGGCCAAGCGCATCGTCGCCGAGCGCGGCTACGAGGTTCCCCGTCACGACGACGACATGGACCCTGAGGGCGAGCGCCAGATCGCGGCCTACGTCAAGGAGACGTTCGGTCACGACTTCGTGTTCCTCACCGACTATGCGTCGAGCATCCGACCGTTCTATCACATGCGTAATGCCGAGGATGCTGGCATCACCAACAGCTATGACCTCGTCTTCAACGGCGTCGAGATCTCCACGGGAGCACAGCGCGAGCACCGCGTCGACGTGCTCATCGAGCAGGCGAAGGAGAAGGGCCTCGACCCCGAGGAGCTGGACTTCTACCTCGACTTCTTCCGCTACGGAGTGCCCACGCACGGTGGCTTCGGGATGGGCCTCTCGCGCGTTCTCATGCTCATGCTCGGTCTGCCGAACCTGCGCGAAACGACCTACCTCTTCCGCGGACCGAACCGCCTGCTCCCCTAGGGTCGGACTACTTCTCCGCTGAGGGGTCCTGAATGCGCTCGCCCGCGACGGCGGAT
>NZ_JBACFR010000202.1:0-3519 GCF_056262345.1 Homoserinimonas sp. | reverse complement strand
CGATTCCTGCGCTGGCAGGATGGCAAGCCCGACACCGATGCGAGCGACGGCCAGCAGCTCGCGGCCACCAACGTCGTGACCTTGCGCGTGCCCGTCACGATGAGCGCCGTGCCGAAAACCGAACTCATCGGCAGCGGGGAGGCGTGGGTCTCCACGGGAGGCGGCACCGTCCACGCAACCTGGAGCAAGGCATCCGCTACGGCCCCCATCACCCTCATGGGCGACGACGGAATCACCGTTCGACTAGGGGCGGGCAACACCTGGATCGAACTCGTTCCGCTGGCCGGCAGCTTCTCTGCGGTGCCTCCCGGCGCCTGAGCGAACGTCTCTAGCCCTAGGGCGCTGTGCGCAGCCACTCGTCGAATGTGACCGAGCCGCGCTGAGCATCCGGGCCCGGCAGCAGGGTTCCGTTGCGCATCGCCGTGCCCATCCCGCCCGGCAGGGGCACGGAGGCGATGGGAACGCGCCACCCCTTTGCCCTCGCATAGGCGCGGGCGAGCGAAACGAGCCGCTCCTCGCGCGGCCCCGCAAGATCGCTAACGCGACCCTGAGCATCCTGTTCGGCGAGGTCGACGAGCCGCTCGGCCACCTCGCGAGCGGACACGGGCTGCGTGCGCATGATCGGGATCGTTCGCACCGGCCCAAACTTGGCCCGATCGAGCATCTGCGCGGCGAACTCGTGAAACTGGGTGGCCCGCAGGATGCTCCACGGCACGGTGCTTCCAGCGACGATGTCCTCCTGCAGAACCTTGCCCGCGTAGTAACCCGACGGCGCCTTGTCCACGTTCACGATGGAGAGGACGACGTGGTTTCGGATGCCGGTGGCGTCACCTGCGGCAAGCAGATTGGTCGTTGCGGTGCGAAAGAAGTGCCGAGAAGTCTGAGCCGAGGTGGTGACCACGCTCGACACGTCGACGATGCTGTCGGCGCCGACAACCGCCCTGGCCACCGACACGGGGTCGAGCAGGTCGATGCCCGCCGAGCGGCTGATCTCGATGGGAGTATGGCCGCGTTCTCGGGCAACATCGCCAACGAAACGGCCTACGGCCCCGGTTGCTCCAGCGATTGCGATTCTCACGGGCGGCTTCCTCTCAGTAAGTCGGTGAATGCTGGGGAATGGTTCGGCGGCGGCGCTGCGGTGGAGTTCGCTCGGTGGTGCCGTCCGCACCGTGAGCCTAAACCCGGCAAGCGCACGCGCCCGGGCCTGCAAGCAGGGGCCTCTGAGCTTGCACTCGCTAGGGCAGAGTGCCAGAATCATTTAGCACTCCCTTTGGGAGAGTGCCAACAAGCTGATGCAATTTCCGACGTCCGGGAGGGACGAGAAACACACATGGCAAAGATCATTGCTTTCAATGAAGAGGCCCGTCGTGGCCTTGAGCGCGGCCTCAACACGCTTGCGGACGCCGTCAAGGTGACGCTTGGCCCGCGCGGCCGCAACGTCGTACTCGAGAAGAAGTGGGGAGCCCCCACCATTACGAACGACGGCGTCTCCATCGCCAAGGAGATCGAGCTCGACGACCCGTTCGAGAAGATCGGTGCTGAGCTCGTCAAGGAGGTCGCCAAGAAGACCGACGACGTCGCCGGCGACGGAACGACCACCGCTACTGTGCTCGCCCAGGCTCTGGTTCGCGAAGGCCTGCGCAACGTCGCAGCCGGCGCAGACCCGATCAGCCTCAAGCGCGGCATCGAGAAGGCCACCGCTTCGGTGATCGAGGCCCTCGTTGCTTCTGCCAAGGAGATCGAGACCAAGGAAGAGATCGCGGCCACCGCATCCATCTCTGCCGGTGACGCCGAGATCGGCGCACTGATCGCCGAGGCGATCGACAAGGTCGGCAAGGAAGGTGTTGTCACCGTTGAGGAGTCGAACACGTTCGGCACCGAGCTTGAGCTCACCGAGGGTATGCGCTTCGACAAGGGTTACCTGTCGGCATACTTCGTGACCGACCCCGAGCGCCAGGAGACGGTATTCGAGGACCCCTACATCCTCATCGTCAACGGCAAGATCTCGAACATCAAGGATCTGCTCCCCATCGTCGACAAGGTGATCCAGGCTGGCAAGCAGCTGCTCATCATTGCTGAGGATGTCGACGGCGAGGCTCTGGCCACGCTCGTTGTGAACAAGATCCGCGGCATCTTCAAGTCGGTTGCCGTCAAGGCTCCCGGCTTCGGTGACCGTCGCAAGGCTCAGCTGCAGGACATCGCCATCCTCACCGGTGGTCAGGTCATCAGCGAAGAGGTCGGCCTCAAGCTCGAGAACGCAACGCTTGACCTTCTTGGTCGCGCCCGCAAGGTCGTTATCACCAAGGACGAGACCACGATCGTCGAGGGTGCCGGCGATGCTTCGGCCATCGAGGGTCGCGTCAAGCAGATCCGCGCCGAGATCGAGAACACCGACAGCGACTACGACCGTGAGAAGCTCCAGGAGCGTCTCGCCAAGCTTGCTGGTGGCGTCGCCGTCATCAAGGCCGGAGCCGCAACCGAGGTTGAGCTCAAGGAGCGCAAGCACCGCATCGAGGACGCCGTTCGCAACGCGAAGGCAGCCGTCGAAGAGGGCATCGTCGCCGGTGGTGGCGTTGCGCTCATCCAGGCCGGCGAGGTCGCGTTTGCTAGCGCAGCGATGACCGACCTGGTTGGCGACGAGGCGACCGGTGCGAACATCGTTCGCGTCGCGATCGACGCTCCGCTCAAGCAGATCGCCGCCAACGCGGGCCTCGAGCCCGGTGTTGTCGCCGAGAAGGTGCGCAACCTTCCTGCTGGCCAGGGCCTCAACGCCGCAACTGGTGAGTACGTCGACATGCTGGCCGCTGGCATCAACGACCCGGTGAAGGTAACCCGCTCCGCGCTGCTCAACGCAGCGTCGATCGCCGGTCTCTTCCTCACCACCGAGGCCGTCGTTGCCGAGAAGCCCGAGAAGAACCCTGCACCCATGGGTGACCCGTCGGGTGGCATGGACTTCTAGTCCACGCCGGGCATTAGCTCGAACTAGTACGCCAGAAGGGCGGCTCCTGCGGGAGCCCCCCTTCTGCTGTTAATGCGGGTCGTGTGTGCGCGGGTCGTCTGTGTGCGCGGGTCGTGTGTGCGCGGGTTGCGGCACCGCCGCACCGGCCGGGTTAGCGCACGAAGAGGCTCGCGTTGGCCTGCTCTGCCTCCGCATACTGCTGCCCGGCGCGGCCGAGGGCGTGGGTGATGCCGGTGAGGCTCTGCTCCACCAGGTGCTGGGTGTTGCGCCAGTCGCTCACGACCGACTGAAAGGCCGTCGACGCCTGCCCCGTCCACGACGACTGCAGGGGGACGAGCTGCCCCAGCATCCCGCTCACCTCGCCCTGGATGCGCGCCGCAGATGCCCTCAGGGCGCCCTCGGCTGAGAGCACGGCATCGCTGTCGACCTGATACTGCGTCATGGGGTGTCCCTTCGTCGCGGCTGCCCCTGTGGCGGCCGACACGGGCCACGGTAGGTGGGCCCGGGCGACGGGGTCACGCAGCTACGACTTGGGTGTGCGCGGAGGCGAGACGTAGTCG
>NZ_JBACFR010000201.1:0-2926 GCF_056262345.1 Homoserinimonas sp. | reverse complement strand
GCCCGGCTCTGTGGCCGGCTCGACACCCGCTGGGTCAGCAGGCAGCCCAGCGCCTCGCACCACGGCAGCGCGCGCAGGGGCTTCCGCCAGGGCCACCGGTGCCAGTGCTACCGGTGCCAGTGCTACTGCCGCGACCAACGCCGCGGCCCCGGCCTCCACCGCAGCCAAGCGGCAGGCCGAGCCCTCTTCGGCGGCGCCGGTCGCAACCTCGGGCTGGGCGACCGTGGCGATTCCGGGCTCAGACGGCTCCGCTTCGGCCGAATCCGCAGCGCCCGCCGCGGCCGCGCCTGGTGGAGCGTCTGCTCCTGCTCCAGCCCCAGCTCCGGCTCCAGCCTCAGCTCCAGCCACAGCTCCAGCCACAGCGCCGGGCTCCGTGTCCGCCCCGAACCGCGTCCCTGCACCCGCCAGCCCCACGGGAGCGTCAGCGCCGCGAGACGATGAGCCTCCGTTCGACGACGAGCCGCCCTTCGACCCCGACTACGACTCGGTCCCGCCCGACACCGGGGCGGAGAGAGGCGCGGCAAGCCGCCAGCCTCCGCGCTCTGCGCCTCCGCGTTCTGAGCCGGCGCGTTCTGAGCCTGCGCGTTCAGCGCCTGCGCGCACAGAGTCGCCGCGCTCGACGCCCGCAGCTCGATCCGCGGCGGGCCGCCCTTCCGGCAGCGCCCGCACAAATTCCGGACCGCAAAAATATGGCGAGTCCGTTGTTCGTCAGGTGCTGGGTGCAACCTTCATCGAGGAGCAGCCGCACACGCCATCAGGGTTCGCAGGTCCGCAGTAGGCCGCTCCCCACCAGCACCACCGACGTCGTCTTTGACGTCCACATTCAATATCAAGCCTGCGGGCGAGAAGGCAGGGCCACATGTATGAGGGAATCGTTCAAGAGCTGATCGACGAGCTCGGTCGGCTGCCCGGCATCGGGCCAAAGTCGGCACAGCGCATCGCGTTTCACATCCTGCAGACAGAGACGTTCGACACGACGCGCCTTGCCGAGATCCTGATGCAGATTCGTGAGCGAGTGCGTTTCTGCGCCATCTGCGGCAATGTGAGCGAGCAGGAGACCTGCACGATCTGCCGCGACCCCCGCCGTTCGCCCGCCACGATCTGTGTTGTAGAAGAAGCGAAAGACGTTGTCGCGATCGAGCGAACCCGAGAGTTCCGCGGCCTCTATCACGTGCTCGGCGGGGCAATCAGCCCTATCGATGGCATCGGACCCGACGACCTTCGCATCCGTCAGCTCATGCAACGACTCGCCGACGGCACGGTGACCGAGGTCATCATCGCCACCGATCCCAACCTCGAGGGAGAAGCGACGGCAACCTACCTGTCGCGGCTCCTCATCCAGCCCGGTCTCTCCGTTTCTCGCCTCGCCTCGGGTCTGCCCGTGGGCGGAGACCTCGAATATGCCGACGAGGTTACCCTCGGCAGGGCGTTCGAGGGGAGACGGCTAGTAGAGAACTAGCCGATACAATGGGATGCCTGGCGCGGCATTGAGCTGCACAGCCCCTGCCCCCACAGACTTTCGGGAGATATTCGCGTGGCCTTGATCGTGCAGAAGTACGGTGGTTCCTCCGTCGCCGATGCCGACGGCATTAAGCGCGTCGCCGAGCGAATCGTCGAAACCCGTCGGGCTGGCAACGATGTGGTTGTTGTGGTTTCCGCCATGGGCGACACCACCGACGACCTGCTCGACCTAGCTGATGCGGTCTCAAGTGAGCCTGCTGGCCGCGAGATGGACATGCTCCTCACGGCGGGCGAGCGCATTTCTATGGCGCTCCTTGCGCTTGCCATTCGCGACCTTGGCGAGGAGGCGCGGTCATACACCGGCAGCCAGGCCGGCATGATGACCGACGAGAAGCACGGTGCCGCGCGCATTGTTGAGGTGTCGCCGCTGCGGGTTCGTGCTGCGCTCGACCAGGGCTACATCGCCATCGTCGCGGGCTTTCAAGGCTTCAACCGCGACTCTGGCGACATCACCACGCTCGGTCGTGGGGGATCCGACACCACTGCCGTCGCGCTGGCCGCGGCGCTCGGTGCCGAGGTGTGCGAGATCTACACGGATGTCGATGGCATCTTCACGACAGACCCCCGCATGGTTCCCGCCGCTCACAAGATCGACCGAATCACCTCGGAAGAGATGCTTGAGCTTGCGGCAGCCGGGGCAAAGGTTCTTTATATTCGCGCAGTGGAATATGCGCGTCGTCATGGCGTAACGCTGCACGTCCGATCCTCGTTCAGTCGCAACGAGGGCACCCTTGTGGTGAATCCGAAAGAGGGAGAAACCGTGGAAGAGCCGCTCATCACGGGAATTGCCGCTGATCTCAGCGAAGACAAGATCACCGTCGTCGGGGTTCCCGATGTTCCCGGCACGGCAGCACGCATCTTTACGATCGTGGCCAAGACCGGCGCGAACATCGACATGATCGTGCAAAACGCGTCAACCGTGAACACCGGTGTTGCCGACATCTCGTTCACGCTGCCCAAGTCGCAGGTGCCCGCGGCGCTCGAAGCGCTCGAGGCCGGCCGTGCAGAGGTGGGATTCTCCACCCTGCAGCACGACGACGGCATCGGAAAGATCGCACTCGTGGGCGCCGGAATGCGCACCAACACCGGTGTCTCGGCACAGCTCTTCACGGCGCTGTCCGACGCGGGAATCAACATCGACATGATCTCCACGAGTGAGATCCGCATCAGCGTTGTCACCCGGGCAGAGATCGTGCCAGAGGCCGTTCGCATCATTCACACCGCTTTCGACCTCGATGCCGAGGGCGAAGCAATCGTCTACGGGGGGACCGGCCGATGAGCGCAGGAGTAAACATCGGGGTTGTTGGCGCAACCGGGCAGGTTGGCGCCGTTGTGCGTCGTCTGCTCGAGGAGCGCGACTTTCCCGTCGCCAGCATCCGCTTCTTTGCTTCCGCGCGGTCGGCGG
>NZ_JBACFR010000200.1:0-2048 GCF_056262345.1 Homoserinimonas sp. | reverse complement strand
GCCCTCACCGCGGCCGAGACCGGCCACCTTGTGTTCGCGACCCTACACACGCAGGATGCTCCGCAGACGATTGACCGCATTATCGACGTCTATCCGCCGCACCAACAGAGTCAGGTGCGGGCGCAGCTCGCCGCAACCCTGCAGGGCGTCGTCTGTCAGACACTGATTAAGCGCGCCAACGGCAAGGGCCGAGTCGTGGCCACCGAGGTTCTTATGGCGACGCACGCTGTGGCCAACCTCATCCGCGAGGGCAAGACCTATCAGGTGCATTCGGCGATGCAGGCGGGTCGAGAACTCGGCATGCACACGCTCGACCAGCACCTCGCCGACCTCGTCAACTCTGGGCAGATCAGCTTTGAGTCGGCCATGGAGAAGGCACACGACTACGAGGTGCTCAAACGCTTGGTCACACGGGTAGAAACCGTGGGGCAGCTGGGCGGCACCATGAACAGCGGCGTCGACTACAGCGACGCCTACTCAGGGCAGATCTAATGGCGGCCACAAAAGAGTTCGCGTACAAGGGTCGGGATGGCTCTGGCAAGGTCGTCAAGGGCCGGCTGGAGGGCGCAACCGAGGGCGCCGTGACGGCCAAACTGCGCACGATGGGTGTCACGCCTATCTCGGTCGACGAAGCCTCGGGGGGCACTGGCTTCCAAAAAGAACTCTCGATCCCGGGCATGGAGAAGTCGGTCGGGCTCAAGGACCTGGCGGTCATGTCGCGCCAGATGGCCACCATGACCTCGTCGGGGCTGTCGCTCATCCGCACGCTCACGATCCTGTCGGAGCAGACCGAGAACAAAACCCTCGCGGGCATCCTCTCCAAGGTCCAGACGGATGTTGAGGCCGGCTATTCCCTGTCGGCCGCGATGGGCAAGCACCCCAAGCATTTTCCGCCGCTCATGATCAGCCTCGTGCGCGCGGGCGAGACGGGCGGTTTCTTGGAGTCGACCCTCGAGTCCATCGCCGAGAACTTCGAGTCAGACGTCAAGCTGCGGGCGACGATTAAGTCGGCGCTCACGTACCCGGTCGCGGTGCTCATCATCGCATTCCTCGCGGTTATCGGCATGCTCATCTTCATAGTTCCCGTGTTCGAGGGCATGTTCGCCGGCTTCGGCGGCGAACTGCCGTTGCCGACGGCCATCCTCGTCGTCATGTCGAAGAACATGGTCTGGGCCGTGCCACTGATCGTGGTGCTCATCATCGGTTTCTCGATCTGGTGGAAGAACAACAAGAACACTGAGCGAGTGCGCAGAGTCGTTGACCCGCTCAAGCTCAAGATGCCCGTGTTTGGCGAGCTCTTCAAGAAGGTCGCCATCGCGCGCTTCACGCGCAACTTCTCCACGATGATGGGCGCCGGTGTGCCCATCCTGCAGTCGCTCAGCATTGTTGGCGAGACGGCAGGAAACTGGGTCATCGAAGACGCTCTGCGCAAGGTGCAGGATTCCGTGCGGGTGGGTAAATCGGTGGCGGCGCCGTTGGCGGAGAACCCCGTGTTCCCCGCCATGGTGACTCAGATGATCGCGGTCGGTGAGGATGCCGGTGCGCTCGAGACGATGTTGGCGAAGATCGCCGACTTCTATGACGAAGAGGTTCAGAGCACCGCGGAGGCCCTCACAGCCCTCATCGAGCCGCTCATGATCGCGGTGATCGGCGCGGTGATCGGCGGCATGATCGTGGCGCTGTATATGCCGGTGTTCAGCATTTTCGACCAGATCGGGTAGTAGACCCCCAATTCTGGGGGTGTTTTGTTCGGCGTTTCGCACAAACGGGGGCTTTACTCAGCACGGTCAGGGCCAGGAGAATCCTTCTCTAGGGGGTCTGACTTTTGGGGGGCCACCTGTCCTATTCAGACAAAGACAGGAATCAGAAATGATCACACGCATCAACCAGGCGCTCGACGCCAGTCGCCTCAAGCGCGAAGAGAACGAAAAGGGCTTCACCCTGATCGAGCTCCTCGTCGTCGTCATCATCATCGGCATCCTCGCCGCGATCGCCATCCCGGTGTTCCTCAACCAGCGTGAGAGCGCCTGGAAGTCGTCGGTTGAGTC
>NZ_JBACFR010000199.1:0-2599 GCF_056262345.1 Homoserinimonas sp. | reverse complement strand
CGACGAAGGTCAGGGAGATGAAGGTCACCAGAACAACGGAGACCACCATCGAGAAGTTGCGACGAAGGCCCTGGCCCACCTCCGACATGATCAAACCAAATCTCACAGCGATTCCCCCTGGTTCGAGGCCTGCGCCGTTTTTTGCACCGGGATTGCCTGTGTGAGGTATCCACCCTGGCGCTCGTCGCGCACGACCTGACCGCCGACGAGCTCGATCACGCGGCGCTTCATCTGATCCACGATTCCCGCATCGTGGGTTGCCATAATCACCGTGGTTCCGCTCTGACTGATGCGCTCGAGAAGAGTCATGATGCCCGCGCTGGTCGCGGGGTCCAAGTTTCCTGTCGGCTCGTCAGCAAGCAGAAGGGCGGGCCGGTTGACGATAGCGCGCGCAATGGCGACGCGCTGCTGCTCGCCACCAGAAAGTTCGTGTGGGTAGCGACTGGTCTTGCCCGCGAGGCCGACCATCTTGAGTACGTCGGGAACGGCCTCCTGGATGAAGCCCTTCGACTTGCCAATCACCTGGAGCGAGAAGGCAACGTTGTCGAACACCGTCTTCTGGGGCAAAAGCCTGAAGTCCTGAAAGACCACGCCAAGGTTGCGGCGAAAATAGGGGACCTTGCGGCTCGAGAGCCGGCCGACGTTGTGGCCGAGAACATGAATCTCGCCCTTGGTCGGGTTCTCCTCTTTAAGGATGAGGCGCAAAAAACTCGACTTGCCGCTGCCGGATGCGCCGACAAGAAACACGAACTCCCCCCGCTGAATTTCGAGGGTCACCGAGTTGAGGGCGGGCCTCGTGGTGCCGGCGTAGAGCTTAGTTACCTGATCAAATCGAATCATGACGTCACGAGCCTAAGCACGGGAAGGTGTTATGCGGGTCAGCGACAGGCGGCGGGTCGCATCCGCATGCCGCAACCCTTATTGACCTGTAGACAACCAACAACCGCGAGGCTACGAGAACCACTCAGTTTGACGAAGGTTACACACATTTGTGGGGCCATATGAGGCGGCTAAAGACGCTGCTAGATTCGGCCCAATTGACCGAACACGACGCTCTCTCAATCGCCGGCAACGGAGCCCCACCTGAGGGAGAGCACCCGCGCAGCCGCTCCAGCACAGTTTCACCACAGCCCAGGTTGTGCGGCCGGCGTCGTGCCCGGATCCCGACAAAGGAGTCAGCTGCATGTCCGGTTCTGCCCACACCATGTCCGCGCGGCGCGACAACACCTCAAAGGTTGTCATCGCCGTGCTATCCATTCTCCTCATCGGCCTCCTGGCCTTCTTCTTTATGACCACCGACAAGCTCGCCGCCGGAGCTAACCAGCTCGCAACGGGAGCCGACACGGCCCGCGATGGTTCGGTCAAGCTTGTCGATGGCGCCGCAACCCTGCACACGGGCACCGGCACGCTCAAGGACGGCGCCGCTTCCGCCAAGGAGGGAGCATTCAAGCTCTCCGCCGGGGCGACCTCCGCCAAGGAGGGTGCCGACAAGGTCGCAGCGGGCGCCGCGAGCGCTAGCGCCGGTGCCACCTCGCTGGCCCAGGGCGCCAACAAGCTCTTCGCCGGAGCAAGCACCCTCAACCAGGGTGCAGCATCCGCCGCATCGGGTGCCGCAACGCTTGCCGCGGGCGCATCCGACGCCAACGTCGGGGCGGCCAAGGTCAACGCGGGTGCGGCGCAGCTCTCAGCAGGTTTCAACGCACCAGATCCCGCGACTGGCCTCACGGCGTCCCAGAGCGCAAAGCAGCTCCAGGACGGAGCGGCAGCAGTCAACGCTGGACTTGGGCAGCTCGCGACTGGCGTGGACGACGCCCGAATTGGCGCGGAGGCCCTTCGAGACGGCCTGGCCTCGCTCGCGGCAGTCTTCGGACCGGGGTCACCGTATGCGGGTACACCCTATGCAACCGGGTACAACAACCTCGTTCTGGGAGCCAACAGGCTCGCCGGCGGACTCGACGACCCGCTGACGACGACGCCCAATGACCCCTACGGCCTCAAGAAGGCCGACCTGGGTGCGGAGGCGCTCACTGCCCCCGGCGCTATGCCCGCGGTAGCTGCGGGCACAACGAAGATCCACACGAGCATCACGAACGCGGCGGCCGGAACAGCCGAGCTCTCGGCCGGCGCCGCTTCCCTCGCAGCTGGCACGAGCAAGCTCTCCATCGGAGCATCTTCTCTCGCCGAGGGCACCGCGAAGGTTGCTGCTGGTGCCGGCACGCTCTCCACCGGCGGGGCGAGCCTCGCCACCGGCGCTAACAACCTCAACAGCGGTCTGCAGACCCTCTCCACCGGCGCGGGCGACCTCGCCGCGGGGGCCAACACGCTCTCGACGGGTGCTGCGAGTCTGGCCGAAGGCAACGGCACCCTGGCTGCGGGAGCCGAGAAGCTCAACGCCGGAGCCAAGACGCTGAGCGAAGGCATGACCGACCTCGGTGACGGCAACGAGAAGATCGCTGCAGGATCGGGCGAACTCGCCGCGGGTGCGCAAAGCGTCTCCCCCGCATCGCTCCTGCCGATCGTGCTCATCGTGCTAGCGCTGCTCGTGGCTGCCACGATCGCCTGGCTCGTAGTCCGCCGCCAGGTGGTTCGCCACTAAGTA
>NZ_JBACFR010000198.1:0-6146 GCF_056262345.1 Homoserinimonas sp. | reverse complement strand
GCCCCCAGCCAGGTCTCGAGTTCCGAGAGGCCGGCGGTCCGAGCGAAGCCGCCGCGGAGGATGCCCAGGGTGAATGCGATCGGAACGCCCCCGATCACAACCAGCTGCGCAATGCCCCGCCAGTAGGAGTCGACCCCAAAGAGCCCCTCGAGAACGACGGAGCTGAACGGGATGAACAGAATGGCCAGCATGCCGTAGGCGAACAGCGGCACGAGGGTTCGCCGGCGCGCAGCATCTGCCGCACGCAGTCGCGAGACAAGAACACTGGCCGTGCCGATGGCGACGGCGAGCCCGATCACGCTCTGAAGCACGGATGCTGTGGCCGCGAGCCCCGGAAGGTCGCCGACGAACAGGGGCGATTGTGCGCCGGGGTCGAAGAGGTAGCCAGGAGCCTCCAGCACGAGCGAGTTGGCGTAGGCGGCGAAGACAATGCAGCGAGAGGCTCTGCCCTGAATGCGGCCAGAGGGGAATGCATGCAGCAGGTGCACCGTCAGGGCGAGCACGACCGTGGCGCTGACGGTGCCCACGATCGTCAGCTGCAGATTGAGGCTATTCGAGAGCCCGGCGGCGAGGACGGCAAAGCCCGCGAGCACGATGAGTGCCCCCATGCGGTTGCCGGGGCGACGCCACCAGGCCAGGATGCCCGCGGCGAGATAGATGCAGACCACGACGGTGTAGAGGGCGACGCCGGTGGCGGCGGCGGGGTCGACGGCCAGGTTCAGCAGTGCGCTCCCGAGGGCAATGGACGAGGCTCCGAGCAACGCGAGGGCCCACCGCAGTGAGCGCACGACGGGAGACGACCGAACCACCGCGACTTCCCCCATCACCCCAGAATACTGGTTTCGATGAAGCGCTTCGACGGCGAGGGGGCCTAGAGGTTGTTGAGCTGCGCCATCACCTGGCGGGCGATCGTGCGACCGGAGCGTTGCGCCCCAATTGTTGATGCCTGAGGCCCATACCCGGCAAAGAAGATGCGAGGGTCCTTCCACGACGACGCGTTGCCGACCGTGACTCCCCCCTCCTTCTCGCGCAGGCGCAGCGGGGCGAGGTGGCGAAGCTCTGGCCGAAAGCCGGTGGCCCACACGATGACATCGGCATCGGCTCGCGTGCCGTCTGGCCAGATGACGCCAGTGGCATCCACTCGGTCGAACATCGGTTTGCGCTCGAGCAGGCCCCGCTCGATGGCCGACTGGATGCGGCGCGTTCGCGGCACCCCCGTGCCGCTGACCACGCTGGGAAGAGCCCTGCCTTCTCGGGCCGCCTCGTCCTGTGCCGCGACAGCGCGTCTGCTGTCTTCGAGGTTGAGCTCGCCGTCGTCGCGAAGCTCGATGGGCCTGCGGCTCACCCAGGTGATGGTGGCCGCAACGTTCTCGAGCTCCATCACGAAGCCAATGGCCGAGGTGCCTCCACCAACAACCACCACGCTCTTGCCCTCGAAATCACTCGCATCGCGATAGGTGGTCGTGGTGACTTGTTCGCCCTCAAACCCGTCGAGTCCGCCATACCAGGGCACGAACGGGCTGCCCCAGGTGCCTGTGGCGTTGACGACAACATCGGTGACGATCTCATGCAGCCCATCGACATCCGCGTACTCGACGACCAGGTCGATGCCGCGGTTGAAGACCTGCGTGACGGATGCTGGCCGCACAACATCGAGCTCAAAGTGCTTTTCGTAGGCCTCGTAGTATTCGGCGACGACCTCGCGTGCGGGCCGCTGGCGATCGGCCGTCTCGAAGCTGAGGCCGAGGTCGTCGAGCCCCGGCAGGTCGTTGATGCGGTGAGCGACGCCGATGCGCAGGGCCTCCCAGCGGTGCTGCCAAGCACCGCCGGCTCCGGGCCCGCGGTCGAGGACAACCAGGCCGTCACCGGGTTCAAGCCCAAGCCGCTTCAGGTAATACGCCACCGAAAGCCCCGCCTGCCCGGCCCCAATAACAACAACGGATGCTCGAGTCTGCGTTGTGGTCACGTCGATACGTTAGCGGGCCTATCTGGGCGAACTGTCATGACTCCCCGGCAAAGACGCTTAGCCACGTGATCCACAGGGCGCGCCCGGGGTTTGGGCTGACCGGGCATGCTAAAGTGGGCAGTTAGTTTTTGTAGTTCCTTGTTGGTCAATCCCGAGCAGCAATTGCAGGCGTCGGGCAGGAATCGTGAGGGGGTCAAACCCATGGGGCGCGGCCGTCAAAAAGCAAAGCACACCAAGGTCGCCCGGGAGCTGAAGTACTTCAGTCCGGAGACCAACTATGACGCGCTTGCACGTGAACTCACGTCTGCAGAGCGCGACGCAGCAGCGGCAGCACGACTCGAAGAAGACCTCGAGAAGTGGCCTGAGTTCGCGGATGGAGGCGACGAAACGCGCACAGCGTAACCGTCGCACCCTCAGCGCGAAGCAGACAGCGCTCATAATTAGCGCCAACTAACAGCGCTAAGCAGTCACAGAGCATCCCGCAGATCTAATGATCGGCGGGATGCTCTTGCGCGCCGTGGCGGCACATTCCCGGGCGCTCTCTGGCCCGGGCAGGTGGCACTAAGCGAATGCGCCCGTGAGGCGAACCGCCCCGCCGTCAACGCCCTTGGCGCCCTGTTCGAACCCGTCGAACGAACGCTGTGCCATGGATACCTCGCCGGCAACCCATGACGGGATTCCCTCGGCGTTCATGAACTCGATGACCTTGGCCGCCGAATCGGCAGCGACGACGGCAAACATGCCGACCCCGAGGTTCCAGGTGCCCTCGGTATCTCCCAGCGTGATTCCGCCCATATCGGCAAGCACCCTGAACACATCCTGCGGCGCCCAGCTTGACCGGTCGACCTCGACCCACGACCCCTGCGGCAGCACCCGCGCGAGGTTCGCGGCGATGCCGCCGCCCGTCACGTGGCTCAGCGCATGAACCGCGGTCGGATGCTTCTGCAGCAACCGCACCAGCGGCCCCGTGTACAGACGTGTCGGCTCGAGCAGAACCTCGCCGACAACTCCGCCCAGCGAGTCGGATGTCTCGGTGAACGAAACACCGGCACCCGCGAGAATGTGGCGAACGAGCGAGTACCCGTTGCTGTGCAGGCCAGAGGACTGCATCCCGATGACGACGTCACCGTTCTGCACCCGCTGCGGGCCGAGCAGAGCATCCGCCTCGACGGCACCCACAGCAGCACCGGCGACGTCGTAGTCGTCGACGCCGAGTAGGCCGGGGTGCTCTGCAGTCTCGCCGCCAACGAGGGCCGTGCCGGTCTCGGAGCACGCCCGAGCGATGCCGGCCACGATGTCGGCGATGCGCCGCGGCACAACCTTGCCGCAGGCGATGTAGTCGGTCATAAAGAGGGGGGTGGCGCCAACCACGATGATGTCGTCGACGACCATGCCGACGAGGTCCTGGCCGATCGTGTCGTGCTTGTCAATCGCCTGGGCGATGGCAACCTTGGTGCCGACACCGTCGGTGGATGTGGCCAAAAGGGGGCGCTTGAACGCCGTGAGAAACGAGACGTCGAAGAGCCCGGCGAAGCCGCCGACCCCGCCCAGCACCTGGGCGCCGTGGGTGCGAGCGACCGCAGATTTCATCAATTCGACTGCGAGGTCACCGGCCGCGGTGTCCACTCCTGCTGCGGCGTAGCTGTCTGCCATTGAAGGTTCCATTTCGTCGGCCGGGTGCGGCGTGAAAGACTATGTTCGTTCCTCCCCAACTCTACGGTCTGGAGTCTGCACCGAATGTGCGGCATCGTCGGCATCGTCTCTTCTGAGCCTGCCAACCAACTCGTTTATGACAGCCTTCTCTTGCTGCAGCACCGTGGGCAAGACTCAACAGGAATCGCGACCGCCGACGGTTCGATGTTTCACTCTCACAAGGCCAAGGGCCAGGTGCGGGAGGCATTCCGCACGCGGGACATGCGCGCCCTGCCCGGAACCATGGGTCTCGGCCACGTGCGCTACGCCACGAAGGGCGAAGCATCCAATGAGCAGGAGTCTCAGCCGTTCTACGTGAACGCGCCGTACGGCATCATGCTCGTGCACAACGGCAACCTCACCAACACGCGTGAGCTCACGAGCGAGCTCTTTCACATCGACCGCCGCCACCTCAACACGACGTCAGACACCGAGTTGCTCGTCAACGTTCTGGCCCACGAGTTGCAGGAGCAGATCACGGGCAGCGAGGAGCTGAACCCCGACCAGGTCTTCGCCGCGGTGAGCAGGCTTCACCAGCGCGTCGAAGGCTCCTACGCGGCCATCGCGATGATTGCCGGAAAGGGTCTGCTGGCGTTCCGCGACCCCTTCGGCATCCGCCCCCTCGTGCTCGGCCGACGCGTTTCTGGCCTGGTTGGCACCGAGTGGGTCGTCGCCTCTGAATCGCTCGTCCTCGAAAGCGGCGGTTACGACATCGTGCGAGAGGTTGCCCCCGGCGAGGCCATTTTCATCTCGCTCGATGGCGAGATGGTGTCGCAGCAGTGTGCAGCGAACCCGCGCCTGGTGCCGTGCTCGTTCGAATACGTGTATCTGGCCCGCCCCGACTCGATCATGAACGGCATTTCGGTCTACGAGGCCCGGCTGCGGCTGGGCAACCGCCTCGCCGACACCATCGCCAAGCACACCCCGCTCGGCGACATCGACGTTGTCATGCCCATCCCCGACTCGTCGCGCCCTGCCGCAATGCAGGTCGCTCAAAAGCTCGGCGTGGAATACCGCGAGGGCTTTTACAAGAACCGTTACGTTGGCCGAACGTTCATCATGCCCGGCCAGGCTCAGCGCAAGAAGAGCGTGAAGCAAAAGCTCAACGCGATGGGCAGCGAGTTCCGCGGCAAGAACATCCTCATCGTCGACGACTCGATCGTTCGCGGCACGACCTCCAAGGAGATCGTGGAGATGGCCCGCCAGGCCGGCGCCAACAAGGTGACCTTCACCTCGGCGGCCCCGCCCGTTCGATACCCCCACGTCTACGGCATCAACATGCCGTCGCGGCTGGAGCTCGTGGCCCACGGTCGCAAGATTCCCGAGATCAACCGGGAGCTCGGCTCAGACAACCTGATCTACCAGGAGGTCGCCGACATGCAGGCGGCGATTCTCGAGGGATCCGGTGTGACGGAGCTCGAGATGAGCTGCTTCACGGGCGAGTACGTGACGGGCACCGTGAGCGAGGAGTACCTGCGCTGGGTGGAGCAGAACCAGCTCAGCTAGCCCGCCTAGAGCTGGTCGGTGCCGTGCTCTAGCTCGCGCACGCTCTCGTGCTCGACCGTGAGCTGGCGTGCCCGCTTGCTCGAACGACGGTCGAGCAGCAGCCCCACAAGCGCACCGAGTGCGATGCCGGCGGGGATGCAGAAGATCGAGAGGTACCCGAGCATCGCGGGGAACCCGACGAGCGGGTCGATCTCGAATGCCGCCGTGAGAATGAGCGCAACGATAAAGCCGACGAGGCCACCGAGTACGAGGAACACGGGAATGCGGGGCGCGCGCCGAATGCTCAGCTGCTGAACCTCCACTACGGGCTCGATGTCGACCGCGCCACCGACCGGGATATCGGGATGGCCCACCGCGCTGGGCTGGCCGAGGTCCGTGTGCTGCGCGGGGCTCGTGGGGCTGTCGCCCTCTGCGTGCTGACCGGCCGTGTTCTCACTCATACGTCTATTCTCCCCGACCCGAGCATCCGCGATCGCCGTGAATGTGCGATTGCTATTGCCAGGCGAGCGGGAGCAGCCCCGAGAGGTCGGCGCGGGTTCCGGATGCTGACACGCGCGCGTCGGCGAGCGCGTCGGCCCACGAGACTCCGCCAGTAGCGAGGGCGATCCATGTGGCCGGGGCCATCTCGATCACATTGGGCGGGGTTCCTCTGGTGTGAGTGGGCCCCTCGACGCACTGCACGGCACCGAACGGAGGCACCCGCACCTCCACGGTGGGCCCGGGCGCGGCATCCGTGAGCACCTGGAGCAGGTAGCGCGTTGCCGTCGCGATCGTCTCCCGGTCGGCGGCGCCCTCGAGAGCCTGACGCACGGCGTGCGCCCCGATGTGGGTCTGGATGCGGGGCTTGGCCATGCATGCAACGGTAGCAAGGGGCCTGCCGCCAGTGTTGTGGATGCCACACTGGCTGTATGGATGTCGCCGCCAACTACTTGACCGCCGACCTAGAGCCGCTCACGGCGTCTCGGATTGTCTCTGCGTGGCA
>NZ_JBACFR010000197.1:0-4000 GCF_056262345.1 Homoserinimonas sp. | reverse complement strand
CAGCAGCGAGTGATCTTCCCCGCCATGGAACGCTGTGAGCGGATCGGCTCCGAGGGCCAGCGAAAACAGGTCGAACGTGACCTCGCTCGCCACGGCAATGCGGGCGGCATCTTTGGCGAGGCCGTCGCTGAGATCGAGCATCGACGTCGCCCCGGCCTGCGCCGCAGCGGGCCCGTCCTCAATCGGAGGCGACGGGCGCAATTGGGGGCCGGTGCGGTCCCGGAGGGCGGCGGCCCGCTGAGCGTCCGGAAGGCCGGCTGCGTCAACGCCCTCGGCAAACAGGAGGTGGAGCGCTGCGGCGGCCTCACCCAGCACCCCGGAGACGGCGATGACATCGCCGACCTGCGCGCCCGAGCGCGTCACAGCATCCCGGCCCTCAAGGTCGCCGAAGGCGGTGACCGCAACCGTCAGAGTGGAAGAGACCGAGAGGTCTCCCCCCACCACGCCACAGCCGGGCGCGAGCGCCTCGCACGCCTGCCGCAGGCCATCCGCAATGCCCTCCAGAAACGACACGGGGGTCTCGGCGGGAACAGCCAGGGCCACGACCAAGGCGGTCGGCACGGCGCCCATCGCCGCAACATCGGAGAGGTTAGAGGCCGCGGCCTTCCAGCCCAGGTCACCCGCCTCAGACCACGCGAGCCTGAAATCTGGCCCGTGGATCATCATGTCCGTCGTCACCACAAAGCGGCCGTCCGGTGCCGCAACGATCGCCGCATCATCGCCGGGACCAAGGATCGTGGATCGCGATTCCGGCAAAAGCGGAAAGATGCGCCGAAGCGCCTCGTTCTCTCCCAACGATGCGAGGGTATCGGCTGTCTTCACACTGGACACGGTAGCCTTAACCGGTGCCCCTCACGTCGCAGCGCACCCTTGCTGCAGCCCTCACCGCAACCGCAATCGCCCTTCTCACCGGATGCACTGGCGTGGTCCCCATGACCGCAGCGCCGTATGCAACATCCGTGGACTGTGCCGAGATCACCGTTCGGCTTCCCGACGCGATCAACGATCTGAAGCTGCGTGAAACCGACGCTCAGGCGACCGCAGCGTGGGGCGACCCCACCGCCGTGCTCCTGCGATGCGGGGTTGAGGTGCCCGGCCCGTCCACCCTGCCGTGCTTCACGGTCAAGGGCATCGACTGGCTGCGCGATGACGCAGACGCGCCCACGTTCGTTTTCACGACCTATGGACGCGACCCTGCCGTTGAGGTTGTTATCGACGCCGAGGCCACCTCGGGCACTTCGGCCCTCCTTGCCATCGCGAATGCGGTCGGAAGCATTCCTGCCACCGGCGCCTGCACCTCGCCCGAGGACGTTCTGGAGCTGCCAGAAGGCTAGCCGCGCGGGCCGTCGAGCCCGACCAGCTTGCCGGCGATTCCACCGGCGGCGCGAAGGGCCGCGCCCGAGCCGAATCCGGCGGCGGGCAGCTGAAAGCGCTTGTCGCGCGCCTCGATGAGGGCGTCGCGCAAGACCGTTGCGGCTGACTGCTGGGGAGCCCAGAGGTAGAGCGACATGGCACCGGGGATCGAGTTGACCTCGTTCACGAAGAGCTCGCCCGTCGACTCATCGAGCAGCAGGTCAACACGGGCGACTCCCGTGAGAGCGGTAACCTCCGCAACCTGGCGGGCCAGCTCATCCGCACGCTCGGCGATTCCGGGAGCAACGTTGGCGGGGAGCTCGCGCGGGGCACTCGTGAGGCCTGCCTCCGTTCCGGCTGAGCCGGCGAGGTACTTCTCTGCATACGAGTAGAGACCAGATTCGGCGGAACCGCCGCGAAGGGGCTTCTCCAGCTGCGTCGTCTCAAGCACGGGGTAGGTGCGGAAGGCGATGTTGAGGTCAACCAGGTCGGGACGGTACGGCTCAAGCACGGCACCGGACCTCAGGTGAGTGCTGGCCTTGCCGATGGCACGCGCCGCGGCGATGTCGTCGACGATCTCGATGCCAATGGATGAGCCGCCAAACCGCGGCTTGACGATGTAGGGGCCCGAGAACGACGGCTCGCGGGTCTGTGAGAGCAATTCGCGCGGCAGCGACGGGATGCCCGCAGTTCCGAGCAGGCCACCGAAGGCGAGCTTGTCCATGCCGACAGCTCCAGCGAACAGGCTCGACCCGGTCGCCGGAATGCCGAGCAGGCTGAACAGGGCCGCAGCTCCTCCGCCCTCTCCGACGCCACCGTGCAGCGTGACGAGGACGGCCTCTGGCTCAAGCTGGTCCTCGCCGAAACGCTTCTTGATGAAGAGGCCCGACTTTTCGCCGAGGCGCACTTCGACCGACTTCGAGTTCGCCGGAACGCCCTCGAGGTAGTCCTTAGCCTCGGTCGCAGATGGCACGAGGTAGAACCCGCCAGCCGGTGCCCAGTAGATCGGCAAAACGGTGTCGCCCGCCGCCGTGAGCACGCGCTCCGACTGAAGTCCCGTGAGAATCGAGATCTCGTGTTCGGGCGACGGCCCGCCAAAGAGAACCGCCCAGGTTGTGCTCACTGCCATCTACTTCATCCATTCACTCGCTGGGTTGCACTTCTCCCGCGCGACGATCAGGGGTAGTGGTCGGGGAGGTCGTTCTCATAGAGGATAACGCCTCGGTCGGCGGCCTGATCGAGAGCCACCTGAACGGCCTGCACTCTCCGGTCAAAAACGAGAGGCGGATGCGCCGCTCCGGCAGTTCCCTCTAGGAGCGCCGCGCGGTTGGTGCGGCCGACGATGAGCAGCTGGCCGCCATGAGCAGTGACGGATGCCGCAAAGTCGCGGTTGCGCTCGTGCTGCACCGATCCCAGCTCGACCATGCCGGGGGTGACCACAACGAGGTTGCCCCCGCGTTCGCTGGCGAGTTCTGCCGCCCCCACGAGTGCCCGCTCGGCACCGACGGGGTTGGAGTTGTAGGTGTCGTCAATGATGATCGCACCCGATGGTGCCTGCTGGACCTCGGCGCGGTGTTGGGCGCCGGGAAGGTTGTGCAGGCGAGGCGCGATCGTCGTGACATCCACATCAAGCGCGAGAGCGATGCCGATCGTCACGGCAATGTTCACGGCGTGACCGGTGCCGGGGACCTCGATCGGCACCCTCACGGGGGCTCCCCCACCAGAAGGGCGCACGGTGGCGGTTCCGGATGCGGCGTCGACAACAACATCGGCGTCTGCCCCTGCGACCGTCGACACCCGCACGACGCGCTTGCCCTCCCGCTCACACTTATCGGCGAGCGTTCGCAGCTCGGGCTGATCGATCGGCAGCACAACCGTCTTCGCGCGCTCGGTGATCTCGGACTTGGCCGCGGCGATGACCTCGCGGGTCTTCATGCGGGCAAGGTGCGCCTCTCCGATCGTGGTGATCGCGGCGATATCGGGCGGAAAGCTTTCGCTGAGTTCGCGGATCTCGCCGGGGCCATAGACGCCCATTTCGGCGATGAAGACCTCGGTACCGGGGACGACACGGTCGTTGACGGCACGAGACAGGCCCATGAGGTTGTTGAAGCTCGCCGGCGAGGCGACCACCGAAAAAGAACCGGCCAGAGCATGGGCCACATAGCCCTTGGTCGACGTCTTGCCATAGGAGCCGGTAATGGCGACGACCGTAGGGCGAACCTGGGAGAGACGCTTGCGGGCGCTGACGAGGTACTTGTGCGAGAGCCGCTTCTCGAGCGCGTTGAGCGGCACGAGAACCGCGTCCATGAGCACCGGAGCGAGCACGATCGTGAGGGGCGCCGCGACCGGTCCGAGCATCCACCACAGAAGCGCTCCAACGAGCAGAATCGCGGCCGAGTACGCAATCGCCAGGCGCCGGGCACGCTGGGTCCAGTTGAGTCGCGTATTGGGGCCGCGCAGGCCCAGCCCGATGGGCACCCCTCCCGCCACGACGAGCGCCGCCAGGCTAACAATCGCAGAGGTGATTGGCGCCTGGGTGGCCACCAGAATGACCGCGAGGGCGATGAGCACAACGGATGCAGCGAGCAGAACCGCGTTGACGGGGCGACGCACGACCCACAGCCAGGCGATGCGGCCAACCCAGCCC
>NZ_JBACFR010000196.1:0-1927 GCF_056262345.1 Homoserinimonas sp. | reverse complement strand
CGTGTTTATTTCGATCGGGTATTCCACCTGCCACTGGTGCCATGTCATGGCCAGAGAGAGCTTTGAGGATGCCGCGGTCGCCGGGTACCTCAATGACAACTTCGTCAGCATCAAGGTGGATAGAGAAGAGCATCCGGATGTTGATGCCAGCTATCTCGCCGCCGCTGCCGCCTTTACGCAGGAACTCGGGTGGCCGCTCTCGGTGTTCGCGACTCCCCAGGGCGGGCCATTCTTTGCCACAACGTATTGCCCGCCGGTGCCGATGCAGGGGCATCCGTCGTTCAGCCAGGTTGTCCAGGCCGTGAGAGAGGCGTGGGAGGAGCGACCGGAGGGCGTTGCGCAGAATGCCGCCACGATCTCTGAGGTCCTCGCGCAACAGTCGCGGCCGGTCTCCTCCGACCTGCCCACTGACCTGTCTCCTGTGGTCGAGGCGATCATGGCGAGCGAAGACCCGATCAACGGCGGCTTCGGCGGGGCGCCCAAGTTCCCCGTCGCTCCCGTTCTCGATTTTCTGCTCGCCTCTGGCGACGAGCGGGGCATCGAGCTCGCGTGTCGCACCCTCCAGACCATGGCAGAGTCACCGCTGCGCGACCCCGTCGAAGGAGGGTTCTTTCGCTACGCAACCCGGGGCGACTGGGGCGACCCGCACTATGAGCGAATGCTCTACGACAACGCACAGCTGCTCACGGCCGCCGCCCGAGCCGCAGTTGCGGCGGGGCCGCGGTTCGCCCAGGAAGGCTGGCAGATCTCCGAGGGCATAGCGCGCTTTCTCATGGGGGTGATGCAACTGCCCTCCGGCGCTTTCGCATCGGCGCAGGACAGCGAAAGCACGGTGGGTGGCGCGCGCACCGAGGGTGGCTATTACCGGCTCGATGCCGAGGCGCGGGCGGCAGAGACACCGCCGAAGCTTGACGACAAGGTGCTCACCGGCTGGAACGGCCTTGCGATCGAAGCTCTTGCCTACGCTGGCTCGGTATTCGACCGTGCCGACTGGGTCGACTCCGCAGCTCGGGCCGCCGACTACCTGCTGGAGCACCATATGACCCAGGGTGCAGCCGGGGCCGATGCGGCCGATCTGCGGCTCGTTCGGGCATCCGTGGACGGGCGCCTCTCGCCGGCCACGGCGACCCTCGAAGATTACGGGATGTTCGCGGGCGGACTGCTGCAGCTCGCCTTGGCAACGGGGCAGGCTCGGTATGCGACGACGGGCCGACAGCTCATCGACGCGACCCTGGAGGCCGCGGCGAGGGTGCAGGGCGCGGTCTTCGCCGTGCCCGGCGGCGCAGACCCGGTGCTGGCGGCCAGGGGGCTGGCGATTGCCGTCGACCTCTCCGAGGGCGCCTACCCCTCAGGCCTCAGCGCGTGCGCCGCTGCGGCACTCACGCTCACCCTGGTCACGGGGGATGCTCGCTATCGGGAGGCATCGCTGCGAGCGTCGGCGGCATCGGCCGGCCCGGCCGTGCGCGGCCCGCTCGGCTTCGGGGCGGCCCTCGCGGTGATCGCCCGGCTCGCGGCGGGTGCCGTGCAGCTCGTGGTCGTCACCCCCGACTCGCCAGCGAGCCGCGGCGACGACCTCGTGGCAGCCGCGCGCAGCATCCCGTCCCTGGTCACCGCTATCCTCACCGAAGCTCAGGCGAGGGCCCTCGCCGCGGCAGGGTTCGAGCTGTTCGAGGCCAAAACCGCAATCGAGGGCGTGCCGACCGCTTATCTCTGCCGAGACTTCGTCTGTCGCCTGCCGGTGGTCAGCGCCGAGGCCTTGCGTGATGTCGCCGCATCGGTGGCTCTCTGAGCTTGCGGCCCGCATTCTCAGGCTGAGGGCAGGGCATCCTGTGTCATCTGCGCCTCGGGCGTTTGCCTGCGCCTCGGACCGCCGCTGAGCACCTCGACGAGGCGGTCAAGATCGGCGTGGAGCCCCCGGCCCATACGC
>NZ_JBACFR010000195.1:0-8868 GCF_056262345.1 Homoserinimonas sp. | reverse complement strand
GCCGGGGCCTGAAGGTCGTTGTGCATGACCTCGGCGAGCATGGCAGGATCGCCTGCCCGAAGCGCGTGAAGGACGGGCGCGTCGACGCTGGGCACCCGCTCGGCAGGGTAGATATCGAGGGCATGGCGCTCGCGGTGGCGGTCGAGTTCCGAATACACGGTAGGCGTGCTCATGCCGAAATCGGCGAGGACAAGTACCCAGTGAAACTGGCCCTTCGCCAGCGCCGGGCTGAGCTGGTCGCCGCGGCCGGTGCCCACGGCCGTGCCACCCATCAGCGCGAAGGGAACGTCTGCTCCGAGCTGGGCGGCAAGCGAGATGAGCTCCTCGCGGCCCAGATCGGTGCCCCACAGGGTGTCACAGGCAAGAAGGGTGGCCGCAGCATCCGCAGATCCACCGCCCATGCCGCCGGCGACGGGCACGTTCTTATCAACCTCGAGCCGCACTCCGCCGCGGTAACCGGAGACGCGGGCCAGCAACTGAGCCGCTTTGATCGCGAGATTGCTGCCGTCGAGGGCCAGGCCCGAGGTATCGATAGAGCCTGAGAACGAGACCGAGAAGTCATCTGCGGGGTAGGCGCGAATGTCTTCGTACAGAGAGACGGCCTGATAGGCGGTGGCCACATCGTGGTAGCCGTCGTCGAGCAGAGCACCGACCTTGAGAAAGACATTGAGTTTGCCCGGAGCGCGAGCATGGATCATGCGGGGCCTCGGGAGCGACGTCATGGAATAAACCTACTCGACCAGTCGGTCTACTCCAGACCGTTGAGACTCTCTCAGTCAAGACCTAACCCGCGAGCGTGTTCAGAATCTCTGCAAGTTCGGCTTTTGCCGGGGCTAGCGACTCTGGCCCGGCAAGTCGCAGGCGCGTGAGAGCGACTCTGCTGCGATTGACGGTGCCGATGCCGGCCGGGCTCACCGTGACGAGCATGCCGGTCCCGTCGGCGAGCCTCCAGCGGGCGGTCGGATGCTTCGCGTCTCGGCTCACAGAATCCGGTCCTGTGTCGAGATGGTCGTTAATGAGGCTCACGGCCCGATCGAGGGTGGCCTGCCGGTCTCCGTCCACCGTGCGGCTGATCCCGGCAGCGAATGTGCCGTCGGGTTGCTGACCGGGCAGCCGCATACCGCGCGCCTGTTCGTACCCGACCGTGATTCCCTGAGCCCACCATCCGTCGACATGATGCTCGCGGTGCAGCCATGCGGCGATCTGCGGATGACTCCATGTCGGCGCGTTCTCGGCGTCGAGCAACGCATGCCATTCGCCGCGGGTCTTGCCCGTTGCGGCCATGAGCCTGGTATCGGAGATTGTGCTCGGCGAGACGGCGACCATGCGGTCACGATACGCCGCGAACCATGAGCTTAGAAGCCAACGGAGCGGATGCTACGCAAACCACAAGGTGGCCTGCAGGCGGCGAGATCTAGGCGTTGGCCGCCCGGGCGATGGCGAGAAAGTCGTCGACGGTGAGCTGCTCGCCGCGAAGCGTTGGGTCGATGCCTGCGGCCTCGAGCCGTTCGGTCGCGGCGGCCGAACTGCCGAGCACGCTCGAGAGCGACTGTCGCAGCATTTTGCGGCGCTGGCCGAAGGCGGCATCCACGAGCGCGAAAGTATCGATGCGCTCCTGCTCGGTGCCGATGATGTCGTCTCGCAGGGTGAAGCCCACGAGGATCGAGTCGACGTTGGGCACGGGCCAGAACACCTGCCGGCTCACCATGCCGGCGGTGCGCCAGTGCCCATACCAGGCGGCTTTTACGCTGGGGCTGCCATAAATCTTGGAGCCGGGAGTTGCGGCGATGCGCTGGCCCACCTCGGCCTGCACCATGACGAGCCCCGACGTTATGAAGCGAAAGTGCTCCAAGAAATGTAGCAACACGGGCACCGACACGTTGTAGGGAAGGTTCGCAACGAGGGTGGTGGGGCGCCCCGGTAGCTCGGTGATGGTCATCGCGTCGTGCAGAACCACCGTGAGGTCGGCATCCGGCTGCAACTGCGACACCGTCAGCGGCAGCTGAGCGGCCAGGCGCGGGTCGATCTCGACGGCGATAACGGGGGCACCGGTTTCGAGCAGGCCCAGCGTGAGCGAGCCCAGCCCGGGGCCCACCTCGACGACGGGGCTGTCGCCCGTGACTCCGGCCGCCTTGACGATGCGTCGCACCGTGTTGGCATCGATGACAAAGTTCTGGCCGAGTTTCTTTGTCGGTTGCAGATCGAGCAGGTCGGCAAGGTCTCGCACCTCGGCGGGGCCGAGCAGTTTTCCTGACGACGCGCTCATGCGAGAGCGTGGGGCGGCAGGTCGGCGGCAGCATCGACGAAGACAGGCTCGTCGTTCCAGCTGCCGTAGACGAGCTCAGTGTTGGACGCGATCTGGGCGGCGAGAATCGACTCGCTCGTGCCGAGCGTGTCGGCCATCAGTCGCAGGGTGTGCGGAATCATGTACGACGCATTCGTCTGGCCGCGGTGCGGGGTTGGGGTGAGGTACGGGGAGTCGGTTTCTACGAGGATGCGGTCCCGCGGCGTGACCACAAGGGCCTCACGCAGCACCGGCGCATTCTTAAAGGTGATGGTTCCCGCAAACGAGAGATACCACCCCTGCTCCGCACAGAGCTTTGCCATCTCGACGTCGCCAGAAAAACAGTGGAACACCGTTCGCTCGGGGGCGCCGACTCTGAGCAGTGTGGAGATGACATCGGCGTGCGCATCGCGATCGTGAATCTGCAGTGCAAGACCGTGTTTCTTGGCGATTTCGATGTGAGCCTCGAAGGCCCGCATCTGCGCTGGCTTGCCGGCGTCATCGGTGCGAAAGTAGTCGAGGCCTGTTTCGCCCACCGCGCGGACGCGGGGGCGTGAGGCTAGCTCGTCAATCTCGGCGAGGGCGTCGTCGAGGGTGCCCTCAGCCTCCAGCGCGGGGACGTCGTTCGGGTGGATCGCAACCGCGGCGAGCATGCGGGGTTCGCGCGATGCCATCTCGGCCGACCATCGGGACGACGCAACATCGGTCCCCACCTGCACGACACCCCTGACCCCGACGCTGCTGGCCTTGTCGAGTGCTTCGCGATAGTCGAGAAGCTCCGACTCCCCCTCTGGCACCCAGAGCGCCGAGTCGAGGTGGGTGTGGTTGTCATACACGCCGACGACGAGCGGTTCTGGCAGCGGGGGGTAAGTCATGCTGACGGTGTCCTCACTGTGCGACGTTCTGATCGACGGCATCCTGCTCGATGCGCGGGAAGAGAGGGGGAAGCGTTGCAACTCTCGATCCAGGCTGAAGAACACCCCATTGGCCCGCCTCGGGAATGAGCTGATCGGTGAGCGGCGTGGTGAAGCCAAGGGCTGCCCAGAGCTTTGCCGTCGCCTCGGGAATCACGGGCGAGAGCGCAACCGCAAGGGCCCGTAGTCCCTCGGCGGTGGTGTAAAGCACGGTACCGAGACGCTCGCGCGTCTCCTCCTTCTTGGCCAGAACCCAGGGTTCCTGCACCGTGATGTAGCCGTTGAGATCATCGACGACGGTCCACACTGCGGCGATTGCCTCGTGGATCGCGAATCGGTCCATCGCGGCATCCGCCGAGGCAACGGCTGAGGCGAGATTCTGCTGGATGATGCGGTCGGCATCCGTGTAGTCGCCCGGTGTCGGCACGACGCCGTCGTAGTACTTGTTGATCATGGCGATCACGCGGGAGGCGAGGTTGCCGAAGCCGTTGGC
This sequence comes from Homoserinimonas sp., assembly GCF_056262345.1. Taxonomy (NCBI): domain Bacteria; kingdom Bacillati; phylum Actinomycetota; class Actinomycetes; order Micrococcales; family Microbacteriaceae; genus Homoserinimonas; species Homoserinimonas sp. Next base: position 5,177 of record NZ_JBACFR010000195.1, on the reverse strand, counting down.
CAACTCCGACTGGTAGCGGGCCGCAAGGTCTTCCCAGCTGAACGAGCCGTCTTGACCAAAATGGATGGCGCTCATGAAGTAGTAGCGGAACGCGTCGGCACCAAACGTGTCGGTGATATCCGAGGGCGCGATACCCGTGAGCTTTGATTTGGACATCTTCTCGCCGCCCACGAGCAGCCAGCCGTGACCAAAGACCTTCTGCGAGACGGGCAGCCCTGCCGCCATCAGCATGGCGGGCCAGATCACTGCGTGAAAGCGGGCGATGTCTTTGCCCACGAGCTGCACGGCGGGCCAGCGCCGCGCAAAGTTCTCGTCGTCGACGCCGTAGCCGATCGCGGTGACGTAGTTGAGGAGCGCCTCGAACCACACATAGACGACGTGCTTGTCGTCCCAGGGGATCTGGATGCCCCAGTCGAAGCTTGAGCGCGAGATCGAGAGGTCACGAAGCCCCTGCTTCACGAACTGAATGATCTCGTTGCGCACGCTTTCGGGCTGAACGAAGTCGGGGTTGGTTTCGTAGAGGTCGAGCAGGCGCTGCTCGAAGTCACTCATGCGAAAGAAGTAGTTGGTCTCCTTGAGCACCTCGACGGGCTTGGAGTGGATTGCGCAGACAAGCTGGCCCGCGTACTCGCCGGTTCCGGGAACGAGGTCGCCTGGCTGCTTGTATTCCTCGCAGCCGACGCAGTAATGGCCTTCGAACTCGCCCTGGTAGATAAAGCCGTCGTCGTAGAGCTTCTGCAAGAAGATCTTGACGCCCTCTTCGTGGCGAACATCCGTGGTGCGAATGAAGTCATCGTTGGCGATGTTGATGGTCTCAAGCAGAGGCTTCCATGCGCTCTCGACGAGGCGGTCGGCCCACTCCTTGGGGGTGACCCCGTTGGCAACGGCGGTGCGCAGAATCTTCTGCCCGTGCTCATCCGTTCCCGTGAGCAGCCACGTGTCGTCTCCGCTCTGGCGGTGCCAGCGCGCGAGAACGTCTGCGGCCACCTCCGTGTAGGCGTGCCCGATGTGGGGCACATCGTTGACATAGAAGATGGGCGTGGCGATATAGAAGGACTTGCCTGACGACATGCGCTCAATCCTAAACGGAGGGGGTGGGCGGTTACGGCGATACTGCGGATGCGCCCCCGGCGAGTGTGGGAATCTGTGGGTTTTTCTGTGATCGTGTTGCAATCGCAGGTATTCGGGCGTACTCTCACAGAAACGCAGGCGCGCCCGCCGCATCCTGGGCCGTCGAAGGAGACCGCGATGTACGCCACCGAACGCCAGCAGCAGATCGAGAATCGCCTTGCCGATGACGGCCGCGTCACGGTTGTCGACCTCGCCCGCGAGTTCGACGTCTCAAACGAGACCGTGCGCCGCGACCTCGACCAGCTCGAGCTTCGGGGCGTTCTCCGTCGGGTTCACGGAGGGGCCGTCTCGGCCGCCCGCATCAGCAGAACAGAAGAGAGCATCGCCCAGCGCAGCGACCGCAACGCTGCAGCCAAAGAGCGCATCGCTCTCGCCGCGCTCGCCCTGATTCCCTCAACCTTCAGCGGGGCAATCGCCATCGACTCGGGAACCACGACGGGCATGCTCGCCCAGGGACTCTCCCGTTGGCAGCCAGACACTCCCGACCGCTCGCTCACCGTCATAACCCACTCCATCGCCATTGCGAGCGCCGTGAGCGACAACCCCCATATCGAAGTCCAGATCATCGGCGGCCGCCTACGGGGCATCACGAGCGCCGCGGTCGGGCCCACGACGCTCGCGCAGCTCTCCCGGCTTCGCCCCGACATCGCCTTCGTCGGCGCGAACGGGCTGCACTCCGCATTCGGATTCAGCACCCCAGACCCCGACGAGGCCGCCGTCAAGACTGCGCTCACGCTCGGGGCTCGCCGGGCAATCGCCCTCGTCGACGCCTCCAAGCTCGGCGTCGAAACGCTCGTGAGCTTCGCGGCCCTCGCCGACATCGACACCCTTGTCACCGACAAGCAACCAGACGCTGACCTCTCCCATCCCCTGCGCGACGCCGACGTCGAGGTGGTTCTCGCATGATCGTGACCCTCACGGCTAATCCGAGCCTCGACCGCACGATCGAGCTCGACACCCGGCTCGCGCGCGGCGAAGTCCAGCGCGCCATCGCGAGTGGAGACCAGCCCGGCGGAAAGGGAGTCAACGTCTCCCGCGCGCTCATCGCCTCGGGGCTCGACACGATCGCGATTCTGCCGGGCGCAGCATCCGATCCCATGCTCGTGGCCCTTCGGGCGGAGCACACCCCCGCGGCGAGCCTGCCCATCGCTGGGCGAGTTCGATCGAATGTGACCATCACAGAACCGGATGGCACGACCACCAAGATCAACGAGCCGGGGCCTCTGCTCAGCGCTGACGATGACAACGCCCTCATTGCCCTTGTCGCCGCGCACGCGCGTGGCGCCGACTGGCTTGTGCTCGCCGGCTCGCTGCCGCCGGGCCTCAGCTCCGACTTTTACGCGCGCGTCGTCACTGCGGTGCGCAGCGAAGGGTCTGGCCCCCGTATCGCCGTCGACTCGTCAGGCGAACCCATGCGGGCCCTCATGGCCTCGGGCGTTGGCGTCGACCTCATCAAACCCAACTCCGAGGAGCTCGCCGAACTCACGGGGCTCGCCGATACCTTCGAGGACGACCCGGATGCCGCGGCCGCCGCTGCCCGCACGCTCGTGGCCCGAGGCTGCCGAGCCGTGCTCGCAACTCTCGGCGCACGCGGGGCGCTGCTCGTCACCGCCGACGCGACGTGGCGCGCCACGATGCCGCCCGTCGTTGCCCGCAGCACAGTCGGGGCAGGCGACGCCTCCCTCGCCGGATATCTACTCGCCGATCAGCACGGAGCGCCACCCGAGCGACGACTCGCTCAGGCGGTAGCCCACGGAGCCGCAGCAGCATCCCTGCCCGGCAGCACAATGCCCTCACCGGCAGATACCACCCCAGAGCTTGCCGAGGTTCGACGGCTCTCCGAACTTTCGAACGCCGACTAGCGCCGCCCCCGCGTCGCAGAAATCTCACACAAGGAGAAAGCAATGTCGCACCTCATAACCCCCGATCTCGTTCTTCTCGATGTCGACCTGGGCACCGACCGGGCCGGCGTCATCCGCGCACTCACCTCCCTCGTTGCCGAGAAGGGCAGGGCCACGGATGCCGGGGCCCTCTTTGACGATGCCTGGGCTCGCGAACAGAAGACCGACACGGGCGTTCCGGGCGGAATCGCCATCCCCCATTGCCGATCAGAGTCGGTGACCGAACCGACCCTCGTCATGGCTCGACCGAACCCTGCCGTTGACTTCGGCTCCCCCGACGGCCCCGCCGACCTGATTTTTCTGATCGCGGCACCGGCCGGAGCCGATCAGGCGCACCTCACCCTGCTGGCAGCCCTCGCCCGCTCCCTCGTGCGCCCCGAGTTCGTGACGTCGCTGAGGGAGGCGAGCAGCAGGGAGCAGATTGTGGAGCTGGTTGAGCAGGCGATCGCGCCCGCCGAGGAAGCACCAAGCGCAGAAGCGGCACCCGCTGCGGGCGCCGCTGCGGGTGCTGGCGCGGCCTCCGCGACCGCTGCATCGACCCCCACAACACCAGGCGCTGACGGCGACCGCCCGCGCTTAGTGGCCGTGACCGCCTGCCCCACCGGAATCGCCCACACCTATATGGCCGCCGATGCACTCTCCGCTGCCGCCGAGCGCGCCGGAGTCGAGCTGCACGTTGAGACCCAGGGCTCGGCAGGCGCCACCCCGCTCGACCCGAGCATCATCTCCTCGGCGGAGGCAGTGATCTTTGCCGTCGACGTCGACGTTCGCGATAAGGGCCGATTCGCCGGCCTGCCCGTCGTACAAGCCCCCGTCAAACGGGGAATCGACGCGCCGGACGCCATGATCGCCGAGGCGCTCGCCGCGGCATCCGACCCGGGCGCGAAGCGCATTCCCTCCTCCGGCGCCGAGACCACGTCCACTGCCACCGACCAGCGCGAGAGCACCGGCGCGCGAATCAAGCGCTCGCTGCTCACCGGCGTGAGCTACATGATCCCCTTCGTCGCAGGAGGCGGGCTGCTCATGGCCCTCGGGTTCCTGCTCGGCGGCTACGAAATCTCCAACGTCGCAGGCGATGTCGTCGTGAATAACAGCCTGTGGAACCTGCCGGATGGCGGCCTCGCCGCCTACCTGGGCGCAGCCGCTTTCGCAATCGGCAACGCGTCCATGGCGTTCCTCGTGCCGGCCCTCGCCGGGTACATCGCCTACGCCCTCGCCGACAGACCCGGCATCGCGCCGGGGTTCACCGCGGGTGCCGTCGCCGTGCTGATGGGCGCCGGATTCATCGGCGGCCTCGTCGGTGGTCTGCTCGCCGGAGTCGTCGCCCACTGGATCGGCACCTGGCGCACCCCCACCTGGCTTCGCGGGCTCATGCCCGTCGTCATCATTCCGCTGCTCTCCTCGATCGTCGCCTCCGGCCTGCTCGTGCTGCTCCTCGGTGGCCCGATTGCCGCGCTCACCACGAGCCTCAGCGACTTTCTCAATGGGCTCAGCGGAGCATCCGCTATCGCCCTTGGCCTCATCCTGGGCGCGATGATGGGCTTTGACCTGGGCGGGCCGGTCAACAAGGTGGCCTACTCGTTTGCGGTCGCAGGTCTCAGCGCAGGCTCGCTGGACAATCAGGGGCCGTGGATCATCATGGCCACCGTGATGGGAGCCGGCATGGTGGCCCCCATCGGCCTCGCCCTCGCCTCCACTGTGCTCGATCGACGCCTGTTCACGCCCGTCGAGCGCGAGAACGGCAAGGCAGCCTGGCTGCTCGGTGCATCGTTCATCTCGGAGGGCGCCATCCCGTTTGCCGCGGCCGACCCCCTGCGCGTGATCCCCGCCACCACGATCGGCAGCGCCGTGACCGGTGCGATATTGCTCGCGGGTGGAGTCACCTCTCAGGCTCCCCACGGTGGCATCTTCGTGTTCTTCGCCATCAACAACTTCTTGTTGTTCATCGTGGCGATTCTCATCGGAGCCATCATCACGGCCCTCATCGTGATCGCCCTCAAGCGGTGGGCCGTCCGTCGCCCCACGACACTGCCTACCGCGGCTCAGACCGTCTCGGCGTAGGCTCGCCAGCACCCCGCTCCAACGAAAGAGAATCATGCCTGAACGCACCGCCACCATTGCCAGCAAAGTTGGACTCCACGCCAG
>NZ_JBACFR010000194.1:0-1674 GCF_056262345.1 Homoserinimonas sp. | reverse complement strand
AACCGCGCCGGCGCTCGCGATCGCAGCGATCAGGTAATACAGCGCGGCCCAAAACCGGCGCAGCAGGCAGAGCACGATGACCGTGGCGATAGGCACAACAAAAATGCCGACAATGCCGCCGCCGAGCCAGTTCAAGAACAGCGAGAGCACCTCAAGAGCGTCGCTGCGATAACTCAGCATGGCGTCGAGCCACCCCAGATCGACGCCGAGAGGTGAGCCGCTGTCGCGGGCCGCGATGAGCCCACCCAGCGATACGGCCAATATCAGGGCAACGATTCCGCTGATGAGGGGCCAACGGTTGGTGACGGCTCGGGGCTTGCGGGACTCCATAATTCTGAAACTAGCCGCGATTGGCTGAATAGTGCGCCAGCATCCGCTCAGATTTAACGCTCGTTTCGCGGGCCCGTCGGAATGCGTCGGCTGCGCACAAGCTCCGAATACCAGTGACCGGAGTTCTTGATCGTGCGCTCGAGCGTGTCGTAGTCGACGTGCACGATGCCGAAACGCTTGGAGAAGCCGTAGGCCCATTCGAAGTTGTCGAGCAGCGACCACACTTGGTAACCGCGAACATCGACGCCACGCGAGAGGGCTCGGTGAACCGCCGTGAGGTGGCGCTGCAGATAGTCGATGCGATCAGCGTCGTCGACCACCCCATCCCGCACCTCGTCGACGAATGCCGCACCGTTCTCGGTGACCATGAGCGGAAGGTCGGGGAACTGCTCAGAGAGCGACACGAGCAGCTCTTCAAACCCCTCCGGCGCGATGTTCCAGCCCATGTCGGTGTACGGGCCGGGCTGCTGAACGAACTCCACAAAGTCGCTGCCGGGCCAGGGGCTGCCCGCCGTGCCCTTGTGCCCATCCGCCCTCTGCCGTGGCCCCCGGCCGTTCCACTCTCTGACCATCGCGGTGGAGTAGTAGTTGACCCCGAGAAAGTCGATGGGCTGGTTCACGATGTCGAGATCGCCCGGCTGCACGAACGACCAGTCGGTGACGGACGCGGTGTCTGCCAGGAGGTCCGCCGGGTACGCCCCCGTGAGCATGGGCCCCGTGAATGAGCGATTGGCGAGCGCGTCAATGCGGCGCATCGCATCTTCTGCCTGGTCATCGCCCGGGCGAAGCACGTGAAAATTGAGCGTCACCGAGCATTCGGCGTCGGCTGGCAGAACGGACCGCAACGCCTGCGTGCCGATTCCGTGGGCGAGATTGAGGTGATGCACCGCAGTGAGCGCGGCCCGGCCACTGGCGACTCCGGGGGCGTGGGCACCGGATCCGTAGCCCAGGTAGGCCGAGCACCACGGCTCGTTCAAAGTCGTCCACGTGCCGACCCGGTCGCCGAGCGCCTCCCCCATAATTGCCGCGTAGTCGCCGAAGCGCTGAGCGGTGTCGCGGGAGGTCCATCCGCCAGCATCTTCAAGGGCCTGCGGCAGATCCCAGTGATACAGCGTGGCGATGGGTCGGATGCCGCGCTTGCGCAGGCCGTCGACCAGCCGGGAATAAAAGGCGAGACCGCGCGAGTTGACGGCGCCCTTGCCGTCGGGCTGAATGCGCGACCACGACACGGAGAAGCGGTAGGCCTCGAGCCCGAGCCGCTCCATGAGGTCGAGATCGGATTCGAGGCGGTGATAGTGGTCGTCGGCACGATCGCCCGTGTCGCCGCCGACGACGCGCCCCGGT
>NZ_JBACFR010000193.1:0-7812 GCF_056262345.1 Homoserinimonas sp. | reverse complement strand
CTTCACACCATGAAGCGGGGCATCTACCAGCTCGTTCCTGCCTCCAAGCGAGGCACGTTCATCGACATCTCGGAGCAGGTCATCGAGTCGGTCGGGCGCTACGTCGTGGGGCAGGCCTCTCTGGCCTTTATCAACGGCGTGCTGAGCTTCATTTTCTTGTCGGTCATCGGCGCCCAGTACTCGGTTCTGCTCGCCTTCATCGCGTTCCTCTTCAGCCTTGTGCCGCTCGTCGGTACCCTCACGGGTTCGACCATCATCGTGCTGAGCGTTCTCGCCTTCAACGGATGGCCGCTCGTGCTCGTCGCGGCGATCTACTACCTCATCTACATGCAGATCGAGGCCTACGTCATCAACCCGCGCATCATGAATCGCGCGGTCAAGGTGCCCGGGGTGCTCGTGGTCATCGCTGCCCTCGCCGGCGGTGCGCTGCTCGGCGTTCTCGGGGCCCTCGTCGCCATCCCGGTCGCGGCATCGGCTCTGATCATCGTCAAGCAGGTATTCATCCCGCGCCAGAACGAGCTGTAGCGGCTTCTCACCGCCTGAGCCGGTTGCGGCTCCCCCGATTGGCAGCGCCCGCCCCTGAGTGCCGGATGCGGCGTTACAGCGGGTAGGTGGTGGGCAATGGTACGGCGGCAGGGTTGAGCCGCTCAACGATCTCGTTGAGAACTCGACGGGTCTGCTGCTCCCCCACCCATAGGTGCCGCCCGCCGTCTACCGCAACGAACTCGGTCTCGGGCACGGCAGCGAATCTCTCCGCAGCCTCGGCGGGTCGCAGAAAGTCGTCGAGCTCAGGCACAACCGCCACGACCCTCTTGCCGGAGCCAGCCCATGCGGCCAGCTCATCCTGGCTGGTGCGGCGGAGGGGCGGCGAGAGAAGAATAACGCCGGGGATGTCGTAGTCGCGGCCATGTTTGAGCGCAACCTCGGTGCCGAACGACCAGCCAACGAGCCAGGGTGCTGGCAGCCCGCGTTGCTCTACGAAGTCGATGGCGGCGGCGAGATCCAGTGCCTCGTCGATGCCCTCGCCGAATGCACCCTCTGACGTGCCCCGCGGCGACGACGTGCCGCGAAAATTGAACCTGAGGACCGCGATATCGGCGAGAGCTGGCAAACGAGCTGCGGCCTTGCGAATGATGTGCGAATCCATAAACCCACCTGCGGTGGGCAACGGGTGCAGCGCAAGCATCGTGGCGACGGGGGCCGCCGACTCGGGGAGGGCGAGCTCACCGACGAGCGTGAGCCCGTCCCTCGTGTGAAGCTCGATGTCTTCGCGTCGCGCTGGCAACTCGATGCCGGCCTTGACCTCAACCTGCTCCCCTGCGTTCGTCACGCTGTTCCTCTCATCACGCGATCTTCCAACAGTGCGAATGCCAGTGACGCCGCTCGCTCAGCGCGCGCTCGTCACCCAAAAAGCTATCGGCGCGCCACACAACAACGTGGGCGGTACCTGCGGCCACCTGGCCAGAGCATCCCGGGCAGGTGTATGCCTTGAGCGCGGATGGCGCGGCGACAGGCTGCACATTCCATTCGATGCCGCGCTTCGATTCCGTCTGGCGGCCACCAAACAGGGCGGCAGCCAGGTCGCGCTCGCCCGCCTCTGGCCGGCGCCGATTTCGGGGGCGATTAGACCTGGGCATGCATCAAGCTTAGTTAGTACCAGCCCTTAGTCTGGCTAGCGCCCCAGGCACCGCACGGGGTGGAATACCGTCCCTGGATGTATCCGAGCCCCCACGTGATCTGCGTCGCAGGGTTCGTGGCCCAGTCGGCGCCTGCCGATGCCATCTTGCTTCCTGGTAGCGACTGCGGGATTCCGTAGGCGCCGCTCGACTTGTTATGGGCGAACGTGTTCCAGCCCGATTCTTTCTTCCAGAGAGCGACCAAGCAGTCAAACTCTCCCTGGCCCCATCCCCGAGCCGTGACCATCTCCAGCGCGATTGCCTGAGCGGTGCCGGGGTCGGGAACCCCCGCTGCCGGAGCTCCCGCGGATGTTGCTGCCACGACGGGCGGAACATAGGCGAGCGCCTTATAGCTATCTCTGCCGATCTGCTGGAACGGACTTGCATCCACCGTGAGCGACTGAGTCACATCGGCCGATGCCGCGCGGGTCTCGTTCGAGTCGGCGACGGCAGGCTCTCTCGTGGTCGGAGCGACCACAGAGACGAGCATGACGGCAGCAGCCGCAGTGAAGGCAAAAACCTGAAGCGCGAGACGCCCGTGAAGACGGGTCGCCAATGAAACGCTGTCCGGACGTGCGGGACGGCCGCGGTGCGCGCGATGTTCGGGTCGAGTGCTCACAGTAAAGCGACCCTATCCCACGACGACAGCAAAGCCCAGTTTCTCCGGATCAGTCGACATTCTGGATGATGTCGATAACGGCATCCAGCAGGCTGTCGACCTGGGCCTCGCGGTAGCCGCCGCGCTGCGGGCGAAACGCCGCAGTACGCACGTCGACAAGGTTGAGCGGTGCGCCCGTGAGGAGATAGTCAGAGATGCGGTCACAGAGGGCGTCGACCTCGCTGCGGCGATACCCATCGGCCAACAGGTTCACCCGGGCGAAGCGGTCACCACGCGGCCTGGCAAGACGATTGACGACCTCTTGCGCGAGTTCACGCTTCTGAGCGAGCACAGTCTGCGACGTTCCGGGAGAGAGACGTTCACGTTCCCTCATCGCGAAGGCGTCCTCTAGGCGCTCCAGAGCGGCGTCGACGTGCTCGGTCGAATAGCCGCCCTTCTGCATAGCAAATGCAACGCGCCGGATATCTTCTGCGCTGACGGCCGAATATTCACCGCGCTCGGCAGTGTAGGCCCGGCGAGCATCCTCGAGAAAATCTTCGACCTGCTCGATGTCGTAGCCGAAACGGGATCTACGTGTTTTCGGGAAGGTAGCGCTCACGCCTCCATTGTGCCCTACCGTCGCTGGAGAACGCGTGCGGCACTCAGGCGAAGAGGTAGAAGAGCACGTATGCCGCCGCGGCGCTCGGCAGCATCGAGTCGAGGCGGTCGAGGAACCCGCCGTGCCCGGGCAGCCACGTACTGATGTCTTTAATGCCCAGGTCGCGCTTGATGAGCGACTCGACAAGATCGCCGATCGTCGCGGTGAACACCAACGCCAAGCCGAAGATGACCCCAAGCCACCACGGCTTGCCCAGCATCAACACCATGAGCAGGATCCCGGCGATCTGCGTGGCGACGACGGCGCCAGCGAACCCCTCCCAGGTTTTGGCGGGGCTGATATTCGGCGCCATCTTGTGCCTGCCGAAGGTTAGGCCGCTCGCATAGGCCCCGACATCGGCAGCTACGACCGCGATGATGAACGCCAGGGTCCACCACTCGCCACCGTCCTGGGCCGTGAGAAGCACGGCAAATCCCGCGAGAAATGGGATGTACACCTGCACCAGGGTGCTGGCGCCAATGTCTTTGAGAAGATCCTTGGCCGAGGTGCGCCGCGAAGGGATCAACGCCTCGGCAAGCCGCCACAACACGACAATGGCGACGCCCCCGAGAAAGACGAACCACTTGCCGTCTGCCCCCCAATAGAAGGCAGCGGGAACCGTGGCGACAGCGACCACCACCGTGGGGAGGCGAGGGACATTGCGACCGGCGAAGCGCAGAGCACTCGCCAATTCGAAGGATGTGAACGCCACGAGCGCGCCCGCAAACACCAGGAACAGCTCTTTGACCACCATCAGGCTCAGCAAGAGAAGCGCGCCGAGCACGAGGCCAATTCCGGTCGCCGCAAGAAGGTTGCGGCCGGCCTTGGCCTCGATGCGTTCGTTCGTCGCCTCTAGCTGCGCGCGCGTCGCCTCCAGCTGAGCCTTGAGCTCATCAGCGGTGGCGTGCGCGCGCTCTCCGATTTCGCCGCGGCCGTGGCGGCGTCGAGGAGGCAGCGGAGCGGAGTTGGGGTCATCCGGCAGCTCAGCCATCTAGACCTCGAGTAGCTCGGCTTCCTTCTTCTTCAACGCGTCATCGATGGCATCGATGTGGGTCTTGGTGAGGGCTTCAAGCTCCTTCTCCCCGCGGGCAAGCTCATCGTCGCCGACCTCGCCCTTGAGGGCATCCAGGTCGTTTTTGGCCTTGCGGCGCACGTTGCGAATCGAAACGCGAGCATCCTCAGCCTTGCCCTTGACGAGCTTGACGTACTCCTTGCGGCGATCTTCTGTGAGCTCGGGCAGCACAGCGCGGATGATGTTGCCGTCGTTGCCCACGTTGGCACCCAAGTGCTGGGCAGCAACAATGGCCTTCTCGATGTCCTTGAGCGCACCCTTGTCGAACGGGGTGATCACGAGCATCCGCGCCTCTGGGTTGTTCATGGTCGACAGCTGACCCAGCGGGGTCGGAGTGCCGTAGTAGTCCACGAGGAGCTTCTGAAACAGCGCCGGGTTTGCGCGGCCCGTGCGCACATTGGCGAAGTCGTCCTTTGCCGCCTCGACCGACTTGCCCATCTTGTCTTTGGCCTCAGCCAGAACTTCGCTAATCACTGCAACTCCTTCGTGTCTGCTGAAAGTTTACCGGCACGTCGTCGACTAATTGCTGACCCGCGTGCCAATGACGTCGCCGCGGATGGCGGCGGCAACGTTGCCAGCCGGCTCCATGCCGAAGACAACCATCGGCATCCCGTTATCCATGCACAGGCTGAACGCGGTCGAGTCGACCACCTTGAGGCCCTGCACGAGCGCCTCCTGATAGGTGACACGCTCCAGCTTTGAGGCATCTGAATTCTTGCGGGGGTCGTCGTCATAGACACCATCTACCCCGTTCTTGGCCACGAGCACGACATCCGCGTCGATCTCCAAAGCGCGCTGTGCGGCCACCGTGTCGGTAGAGAAGTACGGGAGCCCGGCGCCTGCGCCGAAGATGACAACGCGTCCCTTCTCCAGGTGGCGCTCGGCGCGCAGAGGGATGTACGACTCGGCTACCTGAGTCATGGTGATCGCCGACTGCACCCGCGTCGCCGCGCCAGCCTGCTCGAGAAAATCCTGAAGAGCGAGGGCGTTCATCACGGTGCCCAACATGCCCATGTAATCGGCGCGGCCGCGGTCCATGCCGCGCTGGCTTAGCTCGGCGCCACGGAAGAAGTTGCCACCGCCGACGACGATCGCCACCTCAACCTCGGCTGCGGCCTCGGCGATCTCGCGCGCTAGACCACTAACAACATCGGGATTGACACCGAGCTGCCCTCCGCCGAAAGCCTCACCCGAAAGCTTGAGGAGAACCCGTCGCTTGCCCGTCACCGATGTCATTTTTTCTCCCTCAAAATTTCGTTCCAGGTTATTCGGTTGTTCATAGAAAAGGGGGTCCGAGTCGCTCAATGCGTCTCGGACCCCCTCGTCAGTCTTTAGTACTAGGCGCCGACCTTGAAGCGGGCGAAGCTGGTCACCGTAATGCCAGCATCCTGAGCAACCTTGCCGACCGAAACCTTGTTGTCGCGAGCGTAGTCCTGCTCAAGCAGAGCAACCTGCTTGTAGTAGGCGCCGAGGCGACCCTCAATGATCTTCGGAAGCGCAGCCTCGGGCTTGCCCTCGCCGCGGCTGATCTCCTCGACAATGCGACGCTCGTTCTCAACGTCGTCAGCCGGAACATCCTCGCGAGCGAGAACGGCAGGGTTGGCGAACGAGATGTGCTGCGCGATTCCGCGAGCGGTCTCGGCATCGTCACCCGTGTAGCCGACGACAACGCCGATCTGCGGGGGGAGGTCCTTGCTGGTCTTGTGAAGGTAGATCTCGACCTTGTCGGCCTCGATAACCGAAACACGACGAAGCTCGAACTTCTCACCGATAACGGCGGCCTCTTCGTTGATGAGGTCGGCAACCGTCTTGCCGTCGACGGGGGCCGCGAGGGCCTCCTCAACGGTGGACGCACCGGCCGCAGCAACAGCGTCAAGCACCTTCTCGCTGAGCGCGACGAACTTGTCACCCTTGGCGACGAAGTCGGTCTCGCAGGCGAGCTCGATCATGGTTGCGCGTCCGCCATCGGCCTTGGCCGCGACGATGCCCTCGCTCGTGGAGCGGTCGGCACGCTTCGCGTTGCCCTTCGCACCCTTGAGGCGAAGCAGCTCGGTGGCCTTCTCGAGGTCACCGCCTGCCTCAACGAGAGCGTTCTTGGTGTCAACCATGCCGGTGCCGAGGCGCTCGCGCAGGGTCTTAATGTCTTCCAGGCTGAAATCGGCCATGTGAACTCCTAGAGATTCGAGATCGGTTAGAGCGATGCTTACTTGGCGTCTTCGGCAGGAGCCTCGGCAGCGGCCTCGGCTTCAACGACGGCCTCAACCGTCTCGACGACCTCGGCAACGGCCTCTGCGGTCTCAGCGACGGCGTCGGGGGCTGCAGCGGTCTCGGCGCCGGCGAGAAGCTCGGCCTCCCACTCGGCGAGCGGCTCGACGGCAGAAACGTTGCCGTTGCCCTCTTCGGTCTTCTGGTGGCGCTGGATGAGGCCCTCAGCAGCAGCGTCCGCGATGATGCGCGTCAGCAGGCCGACCGAACGGATGGCGTCGTCGTTACCCGGAATCGGGTACTGAACCTCGTCGGGGTCGCAGTTGGTGTCGAGGATGCCGATGACGGGGATGCCAAGCTTGCGCGCCTCGTCAATTGCGAGGTGCTCCTTCTTGGTGTCGACAACCCAGATCGCCGAAGGCGTCTTGGTGAGGTTGCGGATTCCACCGAGCGACTTGTGCAGCTTGGTGAGCTCGCGCTTCTTGATCAGGAGTTCCTTCTTGGTGAAACCCTTGGTCGTGTCGTCGAAGTCGAGCTCCTCGAGCTCCTTCATGCGAGCAAGACGCTTGCTGACCGTCTGGAAGTTGGTGAGGAGGCCACCGAGCCAACGCTGGTTGACGTAGGGCTGGCCGACGCGCTGAGCCTGCTCGGCAATGGCGTTCTGGGCCTGCTTCTTGGTACCGACGAAGAGGATGGTGCCACCGTGGGCAACCGTCTCCTTGACGTAGTCGTACGTGCGGTCGATGTACGCAAGCGACTGCTGAAGGTCGATGATGTGGCTGCCGGAACGCTCGGTGAGGATGAAGCGCTTCATCTTCGGGTTCCAACGGCGGGTCTGGTGACCAAAGTGCACGCCGCTGTCGAGCAGCTGGCGAATGGTAACAACGGCCATAGCCGTCTCCTTTTCTCGCACGGCAAAACCGTGCTTATTCTCAGTTGTCATCGCGCCGGTTGGCGCAGATCCTGGTGCCCTGCCCGCATCCACCCCTGCTTAGAGCGGGGACTGAAGGATGTTGGCCTCAACGGGCACGCGTAGTCATCCCGAATGCACGGGATGCGGAATCAATGATAGCACCGGCGCGGTCGCGTCTTGCGCACGGAGAACGGTGGATGCTCCCCTCCCCCGAGGCCCAAGTTCTGGACCCTCCACATCTGCGACGGACCCGACGCATCACGCGCGAAACGGAGGGCACGCTTGATGCATGTCGCCCCCGTCGCCCAGCAGATTGGCCCGGTCCGCCAGCCTGATTCTCACGACGTGCCTTGTCATTGCCGCCCCGCTCGGCTCCCCCTCGACGGTGGCGGCGCAGAGAACAATGGATACGGGGGCGGCACCCCGCCTGGCAGCCGTTTCGATTGCACGATGGAGTTGGCCTCTCGCGGGACCGCGCACCATTCTTCGTCACTACGTTGCGCCGGCCACCCGGTATGCCCCGGGCCACCGCGGCATCGATATCGCTGCCCCAGAAGGCGCGGCGGTGTTGGCCCCCGCTGCCGGCGTCGTGCACTTCGCCGGGGTTGTCGTGGATAGGCCGGTGATCTCAGTGCGACATCCGGGCGGATTGATCTCCAGCTACGAACCCGTGCAAACCGATCTGCAGCC